>NZ_JBEFDG010000027.1:0-114183 GCF_040137905.1 Corticimicrobacter sp. | reverse complement strand
GGCGGATTTCGCCGTTGACGCTGAGCCAGATGCGGGCGTCGTCCGGGTGTCCGGTTTCCGATACGGGGTGCAGCGCGGTCACGGGGCCGGAGGCGTCAAAGCCCTTGGCCCAGTCCCAGGGGCGGCCCTGCTTCTTGGCGATGGCCTGCAGGTCGCGGCGCGTCAGGTCGACACCCACGCCATAACCCCAGACGTGCTGCAGGGCCTGTTCGGTGGGGATGTTGATGCCGCCGGTGCCGATGGCGACAACCAGTTCGACTTCATGGTGGAAGTCCGAGGTCAGCGGCGGGTAGGCGATGGTGCCGGTGGCCGGCACGATGGCATCGGCCGGCTTGCCGAAGAAGAATGGCGGCTCGCGATCAGGATCGTGGCCCATCTCCCTTGCGTGGTCGGCGTAATTGCGACCCACGCAGAAAACACGACGCAGGGGAAAGCGCGCTGTCTGGCCGTGGACGGCGACGGCAGGCACTGTGGGCGGGACGATGACAAACTCGGACATGACGGGCTCCTGATGAAACGATGTGCAGTACGATACCCAAAACGGAGCGCAGGATGAACTACTTTTTTGTTTTCATCGGTGCAGGTCTGGGTGGTATGGCGCGGCATGCCCTGAATATGGTGGCGCTGCGTACCGGATGGGCACAGGGATTTCCAGTCGGCACATTGACCATCAATGTCGTCGGTTCGCTGCTGATGGGCATGGTGGTCGAGTGGCTGGTGCAGCGCATGGGGGCGACTCATGCGGGGCTGCGCCTGTTCCTGACGACGGGGATATTGGGAGGCTTCACGACTTTTTCGGCGTTCTCTCTGGAAACGGTCATGCTGTTCGAGCGCGGCCAACTGATGCTGGCCGTGTTGTATGTCGTGGCCTCTGTCGTGCTGTCGGTGCTGGCACTGTGGGCCGGCATGGCACTGATGCGGCTTGCCTGACTGCCTTCTGCGCAGCTAGCCCTGTACGGGCGTCATCGTGAGCGTGCGATCGAAGGCCTCCAGCCCGATGGTCCGGTGCGTGATCCAGATCAGGGTACGTCCCTCCAGGTGCTGGCTGATGCGCGTCGTCAATGCCTGTGCGGAAGGGGTATCCAGCCCTTCGGTGGGTTCGTCCAGAATTGTGATGGGGGCATTGCGCAACAACGTACGGGCCATGGCCAGTCGCTTGCGCTGGCCTCCCGAAAGGCTGGCTCCTCCTTCTGCAACCCAGGTTTCCAGTCCGTCCTGCCAGTTGCATACCGTCTCGTCCAGTCCGACCAGGGCCAGCACGGCATGCAGGTCCGCATCGCTGGCATCGGGGGCGGCCAGGCGCAGGTTGTCGGCCAGCGTGGCGGTCTGCGCCCAGGCGTCCTGCGGCGCACAGGCAATGAGATGGCGCAGGGTGGACTCGTCGAACGCCTGCAGCGGCATGCCGCCAAGCAGGATGTCGCCGCTGTCCGGGTCTTCCAGGCGGGCCAGCAATTGTGAAAGGGTGGACTTGCCGCAGCCGCTGGGGCCCAGCAGTGCCAGATGCGTACCGTAAGGAACGTCCAGATCCAGGCCGTCCAGCACGGTAGGTCCATTCGGCCACCTGAACGTGACGGCATGGGCCTGCAGGTCGTAGCCGTCGGGCTTTGCCCCTCGCTCGGGGAAGGCCGGCCGGGGTGTGGTGCAGGCCAGTTCATCCAGTCGGCGCGCGGCGGCGGCCGTGCCGGGCAGTTCGAGCCAGGCACCAGGAAGTTGCTGCAGGGCTTCCATGCTGCCCAGGCAAAGCAGGATGATCGCCGCCAGCCAGGGACCGTCGATCTGGCTGACGCCAGCGTCATCAACCAGCAGCGAGGCCCCCAGGCCGAAGGCGGCCCAGGCACACAGGCCGACTGCCATTTGCGTGCCGGCCTGCAGCCAGGCACCGCGCAGGGCAAACTGCATCTGCAGCGTCAGCCAGGCCTGGCTGGCGGCCAGCGTGCGATCGAGCTGGCGCTGCCAGGCCGCTGTGTGCAGGATGAGATCATCCAGACCATCGCTGCAATCGAGCAGGCTGCGCCGCAATGCTGCGTGACGGATCAGGCGCGCGGGAGCGATATGGCGGCCCAGCAGCCAGCCCAGCAGCGGGATGATCCCCATCGCCAGGATAAAGGGCAGCCAGGCAATAGGGGCCAGTGCGGGGAGCATGAAAGTGGCCAGCAGGCCGGCCAGGCCCAGCATGAAACCTGCGGCGACCATGGGCAGCAGCAGGCGTGGATAGAGGTTGTCGAGCGCATCGACATCCCGGATCAGCCGGTTCAGCAATTCGCCGCCATGCCAGCGGCCGAGCTGGCTGGGGGCCAGCGGACTGATGCGACGGTAGAGCCAGAGCCGCAGGCCGGCGATCAGCCTGAAGGTGGCCTCGTGGGTCACCACGCGTTCACCCCAGCGGCTGGCTGTGCGCAGGATGGCAAAGAAGCGTACGCCTGCGCCCGGCAGGAAGAAATTGAACGCCATGGCCGTGACCGGTGAGAGGCCGGCAATGGCCGTTGCCGTCAGGAAGCCGCCGGACAGGCTGAGCAGCCCCATGCTGCCGGCCAGCGTCGCCAGCATCAGGATCAGTGAACCCAGCAGCCAGAACAGCCGGCCGGACATTCGGCGGATATAGGGCAGAAGGATGGCGGCATCAGAGCGCTGGCGCATGCGTTTCCTCCTTGATCAGCCGATGCTGGTTGAGTCGGTACACGCTATCGACGCAGGCCAGCGGGGCTCGGCGATGCGTCAGCAGCACCAGGGTGCGGCCCTGGCGCAACAGCTGCAGCCGCTCGACAATCAGTTGCTCGGTATCTTCGTCCAGACTGGCAGTCGGTTCGTCCAGCAGCAGCAGCTCAGCCGGGCGCAGTGCCAGGCGGGCCAGTGCCAGGCGGCGGACCTGCCCTCCCGACAGTCGGCGTCCGCCCTCTCCCAGTTGCGTGTCCAGTCCGGCAGGAAGGGAGGCATGCCAGTCGGCCAGACCTGCAAAGGCCAGTGCTTCGGTCAGTGCGCTCTCTGAGGCATCGTGCCGGGCGACGCGCAGGTTCTCGGCCAGGGACGTAGCCAGTACGGCGGGGTGCTGCCCCATCCAGCCGATACGCTCACGCCAGGCCGGCAAGTCGATGGCCGACAATGCCACGCCATTGATCTCGATCCTGCCGGCGTCGGGTGCCAGTTGCCCGGACAGCAGGCGCAACAGGGTGCTCTTGCCGCCGCCGGAGGGGCCGACGATGGCAATCGCTGCACCCGGCTCGACTTGCAGATCCAGGTGTGCGAGCACAGGCTCGCCAGGCCGATAGGCAAAGCTCAGGTTGTCGAGTTGCAGGCTGGGCGCACCGGATGGCGGCACCATGCCTCCAACTTGCCGGGCTGGACGTGTTGCATGGGGCGCAGCAAGATCCGCCGGCGCGGTGAGGGAAGTGTTTCCTGCCTCAGGGACGGTCGGTTCGCCGGGCAATACCTCCTGCAGCGCCTCGGCGGCAGCCAGTGCCTCGGCGCGGGCATGGTAGTGCGTGCCGAGGTCGCGCAGTGGCTGATAGTATTCGGGGGCCAGCAGCAGGATGAAAAATGCCAGTTGCAGGTCGGGGGCATGGCCGTAGTAACCGAAGTCCAGATGCCCCAGCAGGCTGAAGCCCAGATAGACGGCCGTCAGCGCAATGGCGACGGACGAGAAGAATTCGAGCACAGTGCCGGACAGGAAAGCCAGTCGCAGCACGCTCATGGTGCGGATGCGGAAGTCTTCGGCCGTGCGGGCGATGCGTTCGGCCTGGCGGCCATGCGCGTCGAGCAAACGGAGTGTCGGCAGGCCGCGCAGAACGTCCAGAAAATAGCCGCTCATGCGCTTGAGCGCCATGAATTGCCGGGTCTGGCGTGCCTGGGCACCCCAGCCCACGAGAATCATGAAGACCGGGATCAGCGGTGCCGTCAGCAGCAGGATGGCGGCGGCTGCCCAACTGCGCGGCAGCACCGCCAGCAGGATCAGGACCGGTGCGACGACAGCCAGCCACTGTTGTGGCCGGTAGCGCGCAAAGTAGCCATCGAGGGCATCGGTCTGCTCGAGCAGCAGGTTGCTCAGGGCACCACTTTGTTGCTGTTCGCGCCAGGCAGGACCCAGCTGGTGCAGGCGGGCCAGCAGTTGCGTACGGACATGCTGGCGTATCCGGGCCGAGACGCGCTGGCCGGCATATTCGCGAACGACACCGGCCAATGCCCGCACGGCAATGCTGGCAGGCCATGCATACCAGGCGGCTGCCAATTCTGCCCAGGGCAGACGCAGGATGATCAGGCCATGCAGCAGCCAGGCCAGTATGCCGGCCTGGGCAATGGCAGCCAGGGTCTGGATGGCCCCGGCCAGGATGGCAATCCCATTCCAGGCACCGGCATTGCCGGCCTGGACACAGCTACGCAACCAGCGTTGCGCCTGTTTGGTGCGGTCTCTGGCCGGGCCGCCGCTCATGCGTACATGATGGCGTCGTGGCTGCTGCAACGTCGCACGCGGGTCTGCCTGGGGCGGACATCCTGCCGGAGCAGGCCCTGTGCGTGCAGCTCGGTCATGGTGCGTGAAACCGTTTCCTTCACCAGACCGGTGATTTCGGCGATATCGCGCAGTCGGGGCAGTTCCACGGGCATGTGACCCAGCATGGCGAACAGGCGGCATATCCGCTCATGGGCCCGTCCGATCCGCAATGCCAGCATGTCGACGGTGCGAGCCTGGCTGGCAATCAGCCATTGCAGCGAGGCCTGCGCCGGTTCTTCGACCGTATCCGGATACCATGGCTCCAATTGGCAGGATACCAGTGCCGACGCCTGGTAGCGGTAGCGATTGTCGAGCAGTGTTTCCAGTCCGATGATGTCGCCGGCCACGGCCAGTCCAGCCAGGGCGTGCTCATCGTCGACGACATGGTCGAGTCGGATGCTGCCCTGCAGGACCCGCCATGGGCGGCCTGCCGCACCAGGGCGGCAGATTTCGCCGCCGCGCCGGACATAGCGCGTGGCGGATACCGGGTGTGTGATCTGTCCCGGACGTGTGATGCGATGCGGTTTAGTTGCCACGGCGTTTTTCCTCCTGCGCCTCCAGCCACATAGCGTTGACGACCGCGAACAGGATGGCGGCGGCAGTGCCCAGAATCCAGGTAAAGTACCACATGATGCACGCTCCTTTCGATCAATAAACGCTGTGTTCGTTGGCACGGATGTGCTCAACGGTGACTTTGCCACGCATGACACGATACGCCCAGCTTGTGTAGCTGATAATGATCGGCGTCATGATTATGGCCACCCAGAACATAATGTTGAGGGTGCGGTGGCTCGAGACGCCATCCCACAGGGTCAGACTGCTGGCAAGATGGCTGCTCGAGGGCAGGACGAACGGGAACAGGGCCACGCCGGCCGTGAAGATGATCCCCAGCTCGGCCACGCCGGTGGCGATGAAGGCGCAGACATTGCGGCGCAGGCTGGCGAACAGCAGGCTGGCCAGCCCGCCGAGAAAGCCCAGGGCCGGGATCAGCCACAGAACGGGATGCGCCCGGAAGTTGTTGAGCAGCGCGCCGGTCTGCAGGGCGACTTCCTTGTCAAGCGGGCTCAGCAGCGCTGCCGGGTCAAGTGACGAGGTAATCACGTAGCCGGGCAGCGAGCCGACCCACAGGCCGCCCACTGCGAATCCTGCCAGCATGACGATGACGGCGATCTGTGACGCGCGACGAGCCCGCGCCTGGATGACGCCTTCGGTACGCATCAGCAGGTAGTTGGCTCCGTGGGCGATGATCATGCTCAGGCTGACGACCCCGGCCAGCAGGGCGAACGGATTGAGCAGTGCCCAGAAGCTGCCGGTATAGCGCATCATCATTGTGTCGTCATAGGAAAAAGGCACACCCTGCAGCACATTGCCCAGCGCGACGCCGAACAGCAGCGACGGGATGGCGCTGCCGGCGAAGATGCCCCAGTCCCAGGTCGCACGCCAGCGCGGGTCCTCGATCTTGCTGCGGTAGTCGAAACCGACCGGCCGGAAGAACATGGCCCAGAGCACGGCCATCATGGCGAAGTAAAAGCCCGAGAAGGCCGTGGCGTAGACCAGCGGCCAGGCAGCGAACAGCGCGCCGCCCGCCGTGATGAACCAGACCTGGTTGCCATCCCAGTGGGGGCCGACGCTGTTGAGCAGCACCCGGCGCTCTTCGTCCTTGCGGGCCACGAAGGGCAGCAGTGTGCCGACGCCCATGTCGTGGCCGTCCATGAAGGCGAAGCCCAGCATCAGGATGCCGACCAGCAGCCACCAGATAATCTTGAGGATCTCGTAGTCAATCATGTCAAACCTCCTGTGCCGCAGGGCGGGTCAGTTGGGGGGCCGGTTCCGGACGTTCGCCGTGGTACTTGCCGGTGCCCAGGCTGGAAGGCCCGAGGCGCGCAAACTTGAACATCAGGTACAACTCGACGATCAGCAGGATGGTGTAGAACAGCACGAAGCCTGAAATCGAGAGAATGAGTTCGGTGGCAGTCCGGTCGGATGCCGACAGGAAGGTGGGCAATACGCCTTCGATCGACCAGGGCTGGCGGCCATATTCGGCCAGGAACCAGCCCATTTCACACGCCAGGAAGGGCAGGGGGATGCTGTAGAGCAGCGTCTTGAGCAGGCGTGGCTGCTGTTCGAACGTGCCGCGCGCTGCATGCCAGAACGACAGGCCTATCAGCAGCAGGAAGAAAAAGCCCAGCCCCACCATAATGCGAAAGCTCCAGAAGAGCGGGGCGACGCGGGGGACAGCATCCTTGACGGCTGCCTGCATCATCTTGGGCGTAGCCTGGCTGACATCGTTGGTATAGCGCTTGAGCAACAGGCCATAGCCCAGGTCGTCGCGGAACAGTTCGAAGCGCTTGAGCAGTTCCGGATTCTCACGGTCGGCACGCAGGGCTTCCAGTGTGGATACGGCCATTGCGCCGCGGGCGATGCGGGCAGCGATGCGTTGCTCGAGCTGATCCAGGCCGGGAATCTCGGTGTCGAGGCTGCGCGTGCCGATCAGGCCCAAGACCCAGGGGATATGGATGGCGGCCCGCGTGGTCTGGTTTTCCTGGTCGGGGATACCGAACAGAGTCAGGCCGGCCGGTGCCGGCTCGGTCTTCCACATGCCCTCCATTGCGGCCATCTTGACCTGTTGCGTTTCGGCAGCGGTATAGCCGGACTCGTCACCCAGCACAATCACGGACAGGGTGGCCGCCAGGCCGAACGAGGCGGCGATGCGGAAGGAGCGGCGTGCAAAGTCGAGATCGCGCCCCTTGAGGATGTACCAGGCGCTGATGCCCAGCACGAATATCGAGGCGGTGACATAGCCGGCACTGACGGTGTGCACGAATTTCACCTGTGCCACCGGATTGAACAGGATGTCCCAGAAACTGGTCATTTCCATGCGCATCGTGAACGGATTGAACTCTGCACCCACCGGGTTCTGCATCCAGCCGTTGGCAATCAGGATGAACAGCGCGGACAGGTTGGAGCCAATGGCGACCAGGTAGGTGACGGTCAGGTGGCCAACCTTGGACAGGCGATCCCAGCCGAAGAAAAACAGGCCGACGAACGTCGATTCAAGAAAGAAGGCCACCAGTGCCTCGATGGCCAGCGGTGCACCGAAGATGTCGCCGACGTAGTGGGAGTAGTAGGACCAGTTGGTGCCGAACTGGAATTCCATGGTCAGTCCGGTGGTGACCCCCAGGGCGAAGTTGATGCCGAAAAGCTTGCCCCAGAATTTGGTCATGTCGCGGTAGATTTCCTTGCCGGTCATGACATAGGTGGTTTCCATGATCGCCAGCAGGAATGACAGGCCCAGCGTCAGGGGAACAAACAGGAAGTGGTAGAGCGCCACGGTCGCGAATTGCAGCCGTGACAGGTCAACAATGGTTTCACTCATTGCGAATCCTTGATAGGGATGGCGGGCGGCCATGCCCGGCCGCTCGGGGCGGGGCATGCCTTGTTGCGAAAGGCTGGATCAGGCCTGTGCAGGGGGGCCGCGCGGCGCGAACGTGGTGTGGATGAAGCGTGGCCGCAGCGGCCGTTCGGCCTGCGGCAGAGGCAGTTGCAGGCTGGGCAGGACGGCCGGCAGGGCGGCCACGACATACGCCGGCAGAACGGCGATATCGGCATGTAGCGAACACCAGACACAGGTACCGTGTTGCTGGATGATCGATTGGGGCTGGTCGGCGCTATCGACGCGGATCAGCTTGTTGCCGCTGTTGGTACAGATTTCCACCCACTCGGCATCAGGTGCCACGACCGACAGGACCTGCATGGCTGCCGGGGCAAAGGCACCCAGCATGAGTGCGATGCAGACAAACCAGGCGGTCAGGCGGCGAGAGGCGTGGAACGCGCGCATGAGAATAGGAGCAACCTGTCGGAGCGGTGAAGGGTTCTATCTATATATTAGGATAATAGCATTTAATCGTCTGAAATCTGCTTTCAAGTTTGTGATGGCGCAATGTGCGACCTACTTTGGGGCTTGACGTCTGTGGCTAAAGTACTTCCTGTTGGAGTCGATCAATAGCCTGTGCGACACGATCGCTGGCCCGTTCCATGGCGACCAGATGAGACAGCATGCCTTCGCCGTCACCCTGGCCTGCGGCTTCAAGGGCTGCCCGGCCATGCTGGTGGACCTCGGCGTGTGGCTTCTCGATGGCCACGAAACCGGCCCGCCGGCTGTAGTGCTGGGCACCATAGCCTTCGTAGTACCACTTGCCGAGACGGCAGGCCGTGTGCGTGCTGAGCGCGGCATTGAAATCGCCATCGACAATGTGCTGGTAGACGCGGTTCTTCCAGATGGCGTGGTCAAGCTTGACCGAGCTCAGGAACGAGACGGTCGTCGTATGGTGGATGACCTGCTGCATCCGCTCGGAGCGGTGGATTACCGCACCGACCTCGCTGTCGATCTGTTGCGATGATGCCGCGATATCGTGTGCGCAGCGGGTGGTGGCCTCGACGACGTTGCGAATGGCTGCTGTTTCGGTACTGACTTTCGAGACCAGAGCCTGGATGCCCGAGCTGGCTTGTGCCACCTTGCCGGCTAGGTGACGCACTTCTCCGGCTACCACCGCAAAACCCCGACCGGCTGGACCGGCGCGTGCGGCCTCGATGGCGGCATTAAGCGCCAGCAGGTTGGTCTGGTCGGCGATTTCCTGGATGTTCGACACCAGCTTCTGGATGTCCTGGGCAGTGCTGTCCAGCGTCATGGCAGTCTGGGTGCTGGTGGTCGTGTGTTCCATGACCAGGGCCGAGCGCCGGTTCAGGCGCTGGATGGCCTCCTTGGCCTGGTCGAAAATCTCGGTCAGATTGGCCAGCTTCTGCCGCTCTGCCAGCAGCATGTCGGCGCTCGATACCATGCCTGCGCCGATGCTCTGCAGCATGCTGCTGCCCATGAGCTGGCTGCGGCAGAGCCCAGCCACGCCCACCGCACTGCTGCCATGGTCATGACCGGACTGGGCGATCGGCAGCGTGGGTAGCTCGGCCTTGAGTGCCGCCAGTTCGGTCCTGAGTTCCAGGCATTCCTTTTTCCATTTGGCGCTGACCCACATGTTGGCTGCTCTCCGTTCTGTCTTTGTACGCAAGGGGCTAAATTGAAATCATCCTATTTTTTCAATTTAGTAACATTATTTCATCATTTTAAACATAAAGCCCTGAGCAGGGATGCTGACAGGGATTGCAGCAGATTCAGCCCAATTTCTTCAGGCATTTAATTTGAGTTGAAATGATTTGTCTGTGTATTATTTGTTCAGAAATTCATTGTGATGAACAAATAGGAGGGCCTCGACATGAACTCAGCAAAAATCAAACGTATCCTGGGAAGCCTGGCCGTGGGTGCCACTCTGGTCGCAGGCACAGCGCATGCGGCTGACCTGGACCAGATCCGTGAGCGCGGCGTTATCCGCATCGCTGTCGCCAACGAAATTCCCTACGGCTACATTGACCTCGATGGTACGGCCAAGGGGGCTGGCCCCGATGTCGCGGCGCAACTCGCTGAACGCCTCGGCATTGGCCGGATTGAATGGGTGGCGACCGGCTTCAGTTCGCTGATCCCGGGCCTGCAGGCGGATCGTTTCGACATGGTGGCAGCGGAAATGGCGATCCTGCCGCCGCGCTGCCGCCAGGTGCTGTTCTCCGAGCCCAACAGTTCCTACGGCGAAGGCCTGCTGGTGGCAGCCGGCAATCCCGACGATATCCATGCCTACGAGGATTTCGCAAAAAACGGCAAGAAGGTGGCTATCATGGCCGGTGCCGACCAGCTTGAAATGCTGCAGGCACTGGGCGTGCCCGAAGCCAGCATGGTGACGATCGCCAACAATGCCGATGCCATTTCCACGGTATCGACCGGGCGTGCCAGCGCCTATGCGGCCACCAGCCTGACCGTGAGCGGCCTGGCCGACAAGAGCGACCGGGTCGAGGGGGCTGGCAGCTTCCGTGATCCAGTGGTCGATGGCCAACCGGTGCGCAGTTGGGGCGGGTTTACCTTTGCACAACGTTCCGAAAAGCTGCGCGATGCGGTCAATACCGAGCTGCAGGCATTCAAGCAAACACCCGAGTGGCGTGCCATCCTGACCGAGTATGGTTTCAGCGAGGCAGATGCTGAAGGCTCGCTCCAGCGCACGACGGCCGAGTTGTGCGCTGAGTGATGGACTGGCTGAACTATCTCGATCCGCTGCTGCAGGGAGCCTGGGTCACGGTACAGCTGACACTGTATTCGACCCTCCTGGGTGGGGTGCTGTCGTTCCTGCTGGGCGTGGGCCGGCTGGCTACCCATCCCGGGTTGCGGTGGCTGTCGATCTGCGTGATCGAGGTATTTCGCGGGACGTCGCTGCTGGTGCAACTGTTCTGGCTGTATTTTGCCCTGCCATTGGCGGGACAGGCCCTGGGCCTGGACTGGCGACTGCCGCCTGTCGTGGTGGGGGTGCTGGCGCTCAGCCTGAACATCGGAGCCTATGGCGCGGAAGTGGTGCGGGGAGCGTTGCAGGCGGTGCCGCCGGCTCAGCTCGAAGCGGCCAAGGCGCTTGATTTCACGCCGCGCCAGACGCTGTGGCGCATCAGCCTGCCGCAGGCGATCCCCGAGATGATGCCAAGCTTCGGCAACCTGGCCGTGCAGAATCTCAAGGATACGGCGCTGGTATCGCTGATCAGCCTGGGTGATCTGGCGTTCCGGGCGGAGCAGATCCGCAATTTCACGCAGGACAGTACGACCGTGTATACCCTGCTGCTGCTCATGTATTTCGGCATGGCGCTGGTGCTGACCGGGCTGATGCGCCTGCTCGAGCACTCGGTGGGGCGCTGGCGCGCCACGGGAGGCTGACATGCTGTTTGGAATCGAATGGGACACCAGTAGCGCATGGGCCTTTGCCTGGTCCATCCTGCCCATCCTGCTGCGCGGCATGGTCGTGACCTTGCAGGCGACGGTGGTCGGCTTTGTGCTGGCGGCCATTCTGGGATTGCTGCTGGCCATGCTCAAGGCCTCGCGCTGCCGCGCCATTGCCTGGCCGGCCCGTGCCATCACTGAGTTCCTGCGCGATACGCCGTTGCTGGCGCAGCTGTTTTTTCTGTATTACGTCCTGCCCGAGTACGGCATCGTGCTGCCGGCGTTTCTGACCGGGGCGCTGGCGCTGGGACTGCAGTACAGCGCCTATACGTCCGAGGTGTACCGGGCCGGCATCGAGTCCGTGTCGCGCGGCCAGTATGAGGCTGCCCGCGCCCTGGACCTGTCGGCTGGCCGGATTTTCTCGGCCATCGTGCTGCCCCAGGCCATTCCGCGCATTATTCCGGCCCTGGGCAATTACCTGGTGTCGATCATGAAGGATGTGCCGGTGTTGTCGGTCGTGTCCGTGCTGGAGATGCTCAACGTGGCGCGCATCATCGGTGACCGGACCTTTGATTACCTGATTCCGCTGTCCATGGTGGGCGGCCTCTATCTCATCATGACGCTGGTGGCGTCTGCGGGCGTGCGCTGGCTCGATGCGCGCCTGCCCAAGCAGGGGGTGCCTCTGAAATGACCGATATTTCCACAATCAATGACCGGGTTGCCGCCGGGGGGCAGTCGTCACTTGCCGAGGGGGATACCACTGGGCGTGAGCCAGTGATCCGTTTCGATGCCGTCACCAAGAAATTCGGTGATGTGACGGTGCTTGATGCGCTCGATTTCGAGGTGCGCAAGGGCGAGAAGGTCACCATCATCGGCCCGTCCGGCTCAGGCAAGTCCACGGTGCTGCGTATCCTGATGACACTGGAGCAGATTGATGCCGGTGTGATCCATGTGGCCGGCAAGCCGCTCTGGCACGAGGAGCGCCATGGCGCGCTGGTGCCGGCCGGCGAGGAACACCTGCGCATGATGCGCAAGGAAATGGGCATGGTGTTCCAGCAGTTCAACCTGTTTCCCCACATGACCGTACGGCGCAACATTACCGAGGCACCCATGCATGTGCTGGGACTGTCGCGCGCCGAGGCCGTGGCGCGTGCGGATGAATATCTGGAACTGGTCGGGCTGTCCGACCAGGCTGACAAGTTTCCGAGTCAGTTGTCGGGCGGACAGCAGCAGCGCGTGGCAATTGCCCGGGCGCTGGCGATGCGGCCGGGCATCATGCTGTTCGACGAGCCGACTTCGGCGCTCGATCCCGAACTGGTGGGCGAGGTGCTGAACGTCATCCAGCGACTGGCAGGAGAACATGACCTGACCATGTTGCTGGTTACGCACGAAATGGCGTTTGCCCGGCAGATTTCCGACCGGGTCTGCTTTTTCGACAAGGGACGTATCGTCGAGCAGGGACCACCTGAACAGATCATGAGCGCACCCAGCGAGGCCCGTACGCAGGCATTTCTCAGCGGGTGCCTGCAGCCGGGCTGAGGCCAGGCCTGCTGATCGAACCAGCCCGATACATACTAAGGTTTTTGCGGTGCCGGCTGACTGGCAGGCTGGTACATGACGGCGTACCACAGCCGTCCTGCTGTGCGAGGCGTATCGTCCAGGCGCGTGTTGTTGCGGGTCAGTTCGATCAGGTTGCGGCGTGCCCGGCTGGTGGGTGAATCAGTTGGCGCATCCGGTTGCAGATGGATGCGGCCCAGTTCGGTGGCTGTATAACCTGCCGCCACAGGGGCATCGTCGGGTTGTGCACTCATCAGCAGTGCGGCATCGCGTACGGCTGCGGCATAGCTGTCGTGGCTGCCCTCGGGGGCCAGGTGCCGCCTGCCAAGTCCTGCCGGTGCCAGTATGGTGTCGGGTGCGGCTGGTGGCGAGGTTCGGTAGCGGCTGAGATCCAGGCGGGGGCGCAGCCAGTCGGCCCACATGAATTCTGCAAATTCCGGCAAGTCCTGGTTGTCGTAGCCGATGCGACGTGCAAAATAGACCAGCGAGCGGTATGGATCATCCTGCAGGCCATCGGGCTGCTCGGGGGTAGCCAGCCCAAGGCGGGTCGGCAACCGGTTTGGCGCAATCGGGACATTGTGTCCGTCGCGCAGCCAGGCTTTGCGCTCCGCGATCATCCGGGACCAGAAGGTGGCGTGGTCGAGATGGCTGTAGTCTGCATCAACCCTGACATGCACGGCTACGTCCGGCCCGCCATCGCTGGTTTCATAGAACGAAGTGAATGTGTGATGCCCATCGGTCAGGTAGAGGACATTGCCTGGCCCGATGATGACGGTCTTGAGTGCGTCGGCATGGGTGCCGGGCGCGTCGGTGCAGGCAAAGCTGGCCGGTGTGTCGATGCGGGCGGCGTACAGCGTGTCGAGATCCTCCAGTGCGCCTGTCGCCAGGCCGCCCTGGCCATTGGTGGCGCAGTAATCGTCGAACTTTTTGCGCAGCGTCTGTCGCAGGTAGCGCATGAGTTGCTTCGACTCGTGCTGCCAGGCCGCCGGCATGGGACCGCCCTGCCAGCGTCCGAGGAGGGCATGAATCTGGTCGTGGCCCACTGCACCCTGCGTCGGCCGCAGTGCGGACAGACTGACCTGCTGGATGTTGCCGGCGAGCCGGGATGACGCGGCGTTACGTGCCTGCTGCGCCGGCTCCGTGCTGCCGGTGCCTGGTAAAGCCAGTACGAGTAAAGCGGCCAGAGAAGAGGCAAGCATGCGTAGGGGAGCAGTCATAGAGCGGGTTCCATGAGCCAAGGTGCGGACGACCGTGCAGGTGATTGTACGTGTGTGCCGCAGCAGGTGTGGGCGCATATCCATGGTGGCACGGCCTGTTGAGCAGAAGGCAGGGATCGGCCCGATTGACACTGTTCAGGGCCGCGCATAATCTGGGTGGCATGTTCTGCGGAACATTCAACAATATATAAAAACATGCTGGCCGACGGCCTGACCTGTTGGCCTTGAGTGAGGAGACACAAGCGATGCGGATCAGCCATATTCTCAAGGTGCTGGCGGCCACGGCCGTGCTGTGCGTCGGTACGGCCCAGGCGCAGGTCAGCGTCATGCTGCCGGCCAATCCTGGCGGGGGCTGGGATGCCACCGGACGGCAGGCGTTTCAGGCCATGAACCAGGCCGGCATCTATACTGGTACGGTCAATTTCTCCAATCGTGGCGGGGCCGGCGGCACCATCGGGCTGGCAGAGTTCCAGCGCGTACAGAAGGGCAAGGCAGATGCCCTGGCCGTGTTCGGCGCGATCACGGTGGGTGCGATCACGCTCAATCATTCTCCTGTCGAATTGGACAAGTTTGCACCGATTGCGCGGTTGACTGCCGAGTATCTGGTGCTGGCTGTCAAGGCCGACTCTCCGTATGGCACCCTGGCCGATTTTGCGGAGGCACTCAAGCGCGATCCGGGCGGGACGCCCGTGGGCGGTGGTTCGGCTGGCGGAGTGGATCACATTGCGCTGGCGCTGCTGGCGCAGAGCGCCGGAGCGTCGGTGCCGGCGCTGAATTACATTCCGCAGGCCGGCGGTGCAGATACCGTGACGGGTATTGTCAACGGCACCCTGAAGGCCGGTATTTCGGGGATTTCGGAGTTCCGGCAGTTTGCCGACAGCGGACGTATCCGGATTCTTGGCATTACCACGGCCGAACGCATGAAGGGCCTGGAGGATGTGCCGACCTTCAGGGAGGCCGGTTACGACGTCGAGATTGCAAACTGGCGCGGCATTCTCGGTGCCGTCGATATGCCAGAGGCCAACCGCCAGGAGTGGATCGAGCGATTCACTCGCCTCAACGGCAGCGAGGCATGGCGCGCAGTGTTGGCCCGGCAGGGATGGGATGACTATTTCCTGGCCGGTGATGCGTTCGGTGCCTTTATCCAGGCCGAGAGCGAGCGGATCAACCAGGTCCTCAAGGACGCCGGCCTGGCGGAGCAATAGGTGCCGGCGGCAGAGCGCGGTGGCGGCACGCCCGTATTGCGCAGGCGGCCCTGGTGGCTGGGGCTGGCCGTGATCCTGATGGGCGGCATCTGCGCCTATGCTGCGTCGGACTTGCCGCTGACGGCTCGCTACGCAGGCATAGGGCCGGGCATGTTCGGCGTGGTGATCGGCCTGGGGCTGATGGCGCTGGGGATCATGCTGCTGGTGCAGATTGCGCAGGGTGAGGTGTTCGAACCCCAGGATGCCGAAAATGCCGAAGCCGGTCGCCCCATGGACTGGCGTGCCTTCTGCACGGCCTTGCTGGCAGCGGTGCTGCCGGCGCTGACCATGGAGCCATTTGGGTTGCCGGTGACGGCGATGCTGTCGTTCATGCTGGTGGCGCGTGCCTTCGGTTCGAGGCATGTCTTGCTTGACCTGGCAACTGGCTTTGGCCTGGGGACGATCAGCTGGTTTCTGTTCGGCTGGCTGGGCTTGCAACTGGGCGGCTTCCTGCCGCTGGCGGGGCTGTGATGGATACGCTGGGCTTGTTGCTGCAGGGTTTCGAGGTGGCGCTGACACCGGCCAACCTGATGTGGGCATTCCTGGGATCGGTACTGGGCACGGCGATCGGGATACTGCCGGGCATCGGCCCGGCGCTGACCATTGCGTTGCTGTTGCCGGTCACCATCTCGGTGGGCCCGGTCTCGGCGTTCATCATGTTTGCCGGGGTGCTCTACGGGGCCATGTATGGCGGTTCGACCACTTCGATCCTGATCAATACGCCGGGCGAGGCCGGTTCGATGATGACCGCGCTGGAAGGCAACAAGATGGCGCGTGCCGGTCGAGGCGCGGCCGCACTGGCGACGGCTGCCATCGGTTCCTTTGTGGCGGGTACGATTGCGACCCTGTTGTTGACGTTCGCCGCTCCCGTAGTGGCAGAACTGGCATTCGTGCTCAAGCCTGCCGATTATTTTGCCCTGACGGTGCTGGCGTTCACTTCGGTGGCCGTCGTGATGGGCGCTTCGCGTGTACGTGGCTTCGTTTCCCTGTTCATCGGCCTGGCGCTGGGGGTGATCGGCATCGACGCCATGACGGGGCAGCCGCGCATGACGTTCGGTATGGCCGACTTGCTTGATGGCGTGGAACTGACGGTGGTGCTGGTATCGGTCTTTGCCGTGGGCGAAATCCTGTACGTGGCCAGCCGCTATTCGCACGGGCAGGAGAAAATCATCCCGATCAAGGGCAAGGCCTGGATGACACGGGAAGAATGGCGTCGATCCTGGAAGCCCTGGTTGCGTGGCACGGCGATTGGCTTTCCCATGGGAGCCATCCCGGGCAGCGGTTCGGAAATACCGACCATGTTGTCCTATTCCCTGGAAAAGAAGCTGTCGCGTCACAAGGACGAGTTCGGCAAAGGGGCCATCGAAGGCGTAGCGGGACCCGAGGCGGCCAACAATGCCGCCGCCGCCGGCATCCTGGTGCCGTTGCTGACGCTGGGATTGCCGACCTCGGCGACGGCCGCCATTCTGCTGGCAGCATTCCAGAACTACGGCCTGCAGCCAGGCCCGTTCCTGTTTACCGGCAACCCTGAATTGGTATGGGGGCTGATTGCATCCCTTTACATCGGCAACTTCATGCTGCTGGTGTTGAACCTGCCGCTGGTCGGCCTGTGGGTGCGGCTGTTGTATATCCCCAAGCCGCAACTGTATGCCGGTATCCTGGTATTTGCGATGATGGGTATCTGGGGTGTTTCCGGGTCGGTATTCGACCTGGGTCTGATGGCGGTGCTGGGCTTGCTCAGCTATGCGATGCGGGTCTATGGTTTTCCGATCCCGCCGCTGCTGATTGGACTGATCCTGGTGCCGCTGGCCGAGAACCAGCTTCGCACGGCCCTGGCTGCCGGGCAGGGACGGCTCTCCGTGCTGGTCGAGACGCCTGTCTCGATGATCTTCCTGTCGCTGGCGTTGCTGTCCCTCTTCGTGCCCATTATTTTGCGCCGCCTGCGAACATCAGCCTGATTTCTGCCGTCTTGTGCGCGGGGGTGTTTGGCGGGCCGTAACCTTGCTTGCCCAGTGGGTATGCGGGCAAGATGCATCTGTCAAAGATACTATCGTGGCTATATGTTGGATTGAAAAATCTTATCCTTGGCGAGGTGCATATGCGCAGAAAACTGATCAAATATCTGGCAGGTACCGTTTCCGTGGCTGTGCTGGCTTTCGGCCTGTTTCTCTACTGGCCGCTTTACGAACGGTCTGTGCCGCCGGCCAGCAACGAGGAGCCTGTCGATGCCGTGCTGATTGGTGGTGGCATCATGAGCGTGACGCTGGCAACCTATCTCCAGGAGTTGGAACCGGACTGGCAGGTATACATGTTCGAGCGGCTCGATGAGGTTGCACTCGAGAGTTCCAATGGCTGGAACAATGCCGGTACGGGGCATTCCGGATTTGCCGAACTGAACTACACACCCGAGGCTCCGGATGGTTCCATCGAAACCGGTCGGGCCGTCGACATTGCCGAGCAATTCGAGGTGTCGCGACAGTTCTGGGCGCATCAGGCCGAGCAGGGACGCTTGCCGTCGCCACCCGATTTCATCAACCCGACGCCGCACATGAGCTTCGTCTGGGGTGACGAGAACATCGCGTACCTGCGCAAGCGTCACACGGCGCTGGTGCGTCATCCGCTGTTCTATGGCATGCAGTACTCCGAGGATCCCGAGCAGATTCGCCAATGGGCACCCCTGCTGATCGAGGGGCGCGACCCGGCGCAGAAAGTGGCCGCGACTTATATGCCGCTGGGCACGGACGTGAACTTCGGGGTGATCGCTACGCAATTGACCCAGGCACTGCAACGCAACCCGAACTTTCACCTGGGCCTTGCACACGAAGTGACGGCCCTGCGCCAGAACGACGACAAGACCTGGAACGTGACCGTGCGGGATCTGGAAACGGGGCAGGAGAGTACGATCAAGTCGCGCTTCGTATTCATTGGTGCGGGTGGTGCTTCACTGAAGCTGCTGCAGATGTCGGGCATCCCCGAGGCACGCAATTACGCCGGCTTTCCTGTGGGCGGGCAGTTCCTGGCATTCGATGCGCCGGATATCGCCGGACGCCACGATGTGAAAGCCTACGGTCGCGCCGAAACGGGCTCGCCGCCGATGTCGGTACCACATCTCGATGCCCGCAAGCTCGATGGCAAGCCCGTGGTTCTGTTCGGACCATTCGCGCTGTACAGCACCAAGTTCCTCAAGGAAGGGTCATGGTTTGATCTGTTTTCGTCGGTCAATCACGATAACCTGGGTGGCATGTTGCGCGTGGGTCTCGATAACCTGGATCTGGTCAGTTACCTGATGGGGCAGGCCATGCTGTCGGACACCGATCGACAGGCCGAGTTGCTCAAGTATTATCCTCAGGCGCGTCCCGAAGACTGGCGATTGGTGACGGCAGGCCAGCGGGTACAGGTGATCAAGCGGGATCCGGAGCAGGGAACCGTGTTGCAGTTCGGCACCGAGGTCGTGGCCGATCGCGACCATACCATCGCTGCGCTGCTGGGCGCATCCCCTGGTGCCTCGACCTCGCCACCCATCATGCTGAGGGTGTTGTCCCAGGCATTCCCGGAGCAGTTCGAGGCGCGCTGGAAAACACGCCTGACCGAGATCATTCCCTCCTACGGGCGCAAGATCAACGACAGTGCTGCCTTGACCAACGAAATCCGCAGGGCAACGAGCCAGGCACTGCAGTTGCCGTATCTTGACGTGCCAACAGGAGGAGCAAGCGATGGCACCGCTGCCGGCCCGGATAGCAGTACGGCTGGAGATGCGTCGTCAGCGGCTGGCGGGCGTCCCGGTCATCAGGCAACCGAGCTGCAGGCCTTGTAGGCATGACAGGATGGGGCGGAAATGAAAACGCCCAGCTGGCAGCAGCTGGGCGTTTAATCTGTGGTGGCCTTGGGCGGAATCGAACCACCGACACAAGGATTTTCAATCCTCTGCTCTACCGACTGAGCTACAAGGCCACGCGAAGAAGCGGAATAATAAACTGCATTCTTCGATTCTGTCAAATGGATTTTGAAGAAAAGCCGGATCCGATGTCGCAAGGTAGTGTGGGCAGGGATTCGGAATGCACTGCCAAGACGCCAAGGGTTGTGACAGATCAACAGATAAAGCACGCGAGGCACGTATCATCACGGTGACGGTGGATGCGTGCATTTGAGAACGGTTTTCCTTCAAATGCATGAATTTCCATAAACTGTCAAGCGGTCTATAATCTATAGAAAATATTGCTTTCAAACTCGCAATCGCTGCAAGCTATGTCCGTCCAGGTTCTCAGTCTTGGTCTCAACCATGTATCGGCACCCGTCTCGGTGCGCGAGAAGGTGTCCGTGCCCCTTGATGTCATCAAGCCGGCATTGGCAGGCCTGCGTGCGGCCTTTGGCGGTGCAGTGCGCGAGGCAGCCATCCTGTCGACCTGCAACCGCACCGAGATCTACTGTGCGGCCGAGTCCCATGCCGTAGAAAAAGTGCCGCTCTGGCTGGCCGAGTTCAACAGTCTCGATGCCGGCAGCCTGCAGCCTCACCTGTACCGCCACAGCGGCGACGAAACCGTGCGCCATGCTTTTCGCGTCGCCAGCGGGCTGGACTCGATGGTGCTGGGCGAGCCGCAGATTCTGGGACAGATGAAAGATGCCGTGCGTGTCGCAGGCGAGGCTGGCACGTTGGGTACGCTGCTGCATCAGTTGTTCCAGCGTACGTTTTCCGTTGCCAAGGAAGTCCGCTCACAGACCGCCATTGGTGCGCATTCGGTATCCATGGCTGCGGCTGCCGTGCGGCTGGCCGAGCGTGTGTTCGGCGACCTGAGCGAAACACGCACCCTGTTCATCGGTGCGGGCGAGATGATCGAACTCTGTGCCACGCACTTCGCGGCCCAGCGCCCGCAGGCCATGATGGTGGCCAACCGCACGCTTGAGCGTGCCGAGCAACTGGCCAACCGGTTCAATGCCGATACCATGCGTCTGTCGGATCTGCCCGAGCGGCTGGCCGAGTACGACGTGGTGGTGTCCTGTACGGCCAGTTCGCTGCCCATCCTGGGGCTGGGCATGGTCGAGCGCGCCACCAGCATGCGGCGGCGCAAGCCGATTGTCATGGTCGATCTGGCCGTGCCGCGGGATATCGAGCCCGAAGTGGCGCGGCTCGACGATGTTTACCTCTATTCGGTCGATGATCTGGGCCGCCTGGTCCAGAGTGGTGCCGATGCCCGCAAGGCGGCCGTGGTGCAGGCCGAAGCCATTATCGAGACGCGGGTGCTCAACTTCATGCACTGGCTGCAGGCCCGTGCTGCTGTGCCAGCGATTGTGGATCTGCATCGCTCTGTCGACGATCTGCGCCAGTTCGAACTGGATCGTGCCCGCCGCGCCTTGGCGCGTGGCGACGATGCAGAGGCTGTGCTGGAGCAACTGGCCTATGGCCTGACCCAGAAATACATGCACGGCCCGCTGGCTGCGCTGCATCACGGCAGCGATACCGAGCGCCAGCAACTGCTGGCCATGCTGCCGCGCCTGTTTCCCCCGCTCGACCAACGCCGTTAGCGCCGCTGTCCGACCCGCAGTACAGTATGCGCTGCGCGCATGACTGTGCGCCGGCCGTGGACGGGACGCGACGGCGCTTGCACAGTTCTCCGCCTTTACCATTTTGCCTGGTCGCCGGCTCCCGTCGCCGCCGCGACGGAGACCCGAAACATGAAAGCATCCATGCGCAACCGGCTGGAGCAACTGTCGAACCGCCTGCTGGAAATCGATGTGTTGCTGGCCGAGCCTGATGCGGCCGACGATATGAACCGCTTTCGCAAGATATCGCGCGAACGGGCCGAACTGGAGCCGGTGGTGATGGGCTACCAGGCATTCACTTGCGCCGAGGCGGATATCGTGGCTGCCCAGGAGATGCTGGAAGATCCTGAATTGAAGGACATGGCGCAGGAAGAGCTGCTGGCTGGACGCGAACGTCTGGAGCAGCTCGACAGTGAGCTGCAGATCCTGTTGCTGCCGCGCGATCCTGATGATGGACGCGGCGTGTTCCTGGAAATCCGGGCCGGCACGGGCGGCGATGAGAGTGCCCTGTTCTCTGGTGACCTGCTGCGCATGTACACACGCTACGCAGAGCAGCAGGGCTGGCGTGTCGAACTGATGTCGGAAAGTCCTTCCGAGCTGGGTGGCTATCGGGAAGTGATCGTGCGCCTCGATGGCGAGGGCGTCTATGGTCAGCTCAAGTTCGAGTCGGGCGCGCACCGGGTGCAGCGCGTGCCGGCGACCGAGTCGCAGGGGCGTATCCATACTTCGGCCTGCACGGTGGCCGTGATGCCCGAGGCCGATGAGGCCAGCGACATCGTGATCAATACCAATGACCTGCGGATCGATACCTTCCGGGCCAGCGGCGCGGGAGGGCAGCACGTCAACAAGACGGATTCGGCCGTGCGCATCACCCACTTGCCGACGGGGCTGGTGGTGGAATGCCAGGATGATCGCTCGCAGCATCGCAACCGCGACAAGGCCATGCAGGTGCTGGCTGCGCGGCTCAAGGACAAGGAGCAGCGCGAACGCCAGAGCAAGGAGGCCGCGCAGCGCAAGAGTCTGGTGGGGTCGGGGGATCGCTCCGAGCGCATCCGGACCTACAATTTTCCGCAGGGGCGACTGACCGATCATCGGATCAACCTGACGCTCTACAAATTGCAGCAGATCATGGATGGCGACATGAGTGAGCTGATCCGCACCCTGATCGCCGAGCACCAGGCCGAGCAATTGGCTGCGTTGAGTCTGGAGTGAGTGAAATGGTTGCCGATACGCCTCGGGGTGGGGATGCCGGTGCGGCAGCCATGTCGGGCCGTGGTGCCGCGGATGACGAGGTGGCGATGTCGACCGTGCGATCGCTGACCGCATCCTGTCGCCTGCCTCGTCTGGAAACGCGCATGCTGCTGGAGCAGGCTTTGCGCCGGCCGCGCGCCTGGCTGCTGGCTCATGATGACGAGCCTTTGCCCGAGGCTGCCGTGCAACTGTTCCTGGGTTGGGTGCGGCGACGCGAGGCGGGTGAACCCATGGCCTACCTGCTGGGCGAGCGTGAATTCATGGGATGGGTGTTCGAGGTTACCCCGGATGTGCTGATTCCTCGTCCTGATACCGAGACGCTGGTAGAAACGGCGCTGGACATCATCCGCGATCGCTCCGGCGTCCGGGTGCTTGATATGGGAACGGGCAGTGGCGCGATTGCCATATCGTTGGCGCTGGCGTGCCCGGGGGCGGTCGTCCATGCCAGCGATGCCAGCAATGCTGCATTGGCGGTGGCCCGACGCAATGGCGAACGGCTGGGTGCAGCGGTGCAGTGGCGACAGGGTGACTGGTATGCGGCGCTGGCCGATGTGGAGCCGGGCTTCGATCTGATCGTCTCCAATCCGCCGTATATTGCTTGCGAAGATCCGCATCTGGTGCTGGGCGATCTGCGTTTCGAGCCTGCCACGGCGCTGACGGATGGTGCCGATGGCCTGCGGGACTTGTGTGCAATTGTGCAGGGGGCAGGCGCATGGCTCAGGCCGGGCGGCTGGCTTTGGCTCGAACATGGCTGGGACCAGGCACCGGCGGTCAGGGCATTGCTGCAGGCGCATGGATTTGCCGAGGTGAGTAGCCGGTGCGACCTGGCCGGCACAGAACGGATTTCAGGCGGACGTTTGTGATGCCGTATCGTGACTGCCGGAGCAATACGCAGGCGGCGTAGGGGATTGCCGCCACAGCGGTTCAGACGGGTTTACACTAATCCGTTGGTTTTTCAACAGACATTGGATACATGAGGTACAAGCAATGAGCGAAATTCAGGATTTCATCCGCAAGACCGTGACCGACCACCCTGTCGTGCTGTTCATGAAGGGGACGGCGCAGTTTCCCCAGTGTGGCTTTTCTGGCCGGGCCATTCAGATTCTCAAGTCCTGTGGCGTCAAGCAGCTGATTACGGTCAATGTGCTCGAGGATGAAGAAGTCCGCAACGGCATCAAGACGTTCTCGAACTGGCCCACGATTCCGCAGCTCTACGTCAAGGGCGAGTTCATTGGCGGTGCCGATATCATGGGCGAAATGAGCGAAAACGGCGAGCTCAAGACCTTGCTCGACGAGGCCGGAGCCACGGCCTGATGTCTGCGCGCAGGCTGGTCGTCGGGATCAGCGGTGCCACGGGTGCGATCCATGCCGTGCGCATGCTGCAAGTGTTGCGCGCCCAGACCGATGTCGAAACCCATCTGGTGGTGTCGGCATCGGGCGTGCTCAATATCCGGCATGAGCTGGACATGTCGCGCCAGGAGATTCATGCGCTGGCCGATCATGTCTATAGCGTGCGCGACGTGGGGGCTGCGCTGGCCAGCGGAGGATTTCATACCGATGGCATGATTGTGGTGCCGTGCTCGATGCGAACCCTGGCAGCCATTGCCCATGGCCTGTCCGACAACCTGTTGACGCGGGCGGCCGATGTCACGCTCAAGGAGCGGCGCCGGTTGGTGCTGATGGTGCGCGAGACGCCGTTCAACCTGGCACATCTGCGCAACATGACCGCAGTCACGGAAATGGGGGGTATTGTGTTCCCACCCTTGCCGGCTTTCTATTACCGGCCTTCTTCCATTGAGGAGATGGTGGATCATACCGTCGCCAAGGCATTGGACCTCGTGGGTATCAAGGTGGCTGGCCCGGAGTGGACCGGCACCATTTGAAGACGTGCGCCCGCGTGGTCAGAGCGTGTGGCGCCGGTCACCTCGCATGAAGCCCTGCAGCGGCGCAGGCAATCCCCGGCTCAGTGCCAGCACCTTGAACAACTCCCCCATCTCGGCCTCGCCCAGCAGCTTCTGCACCGGGCCGATGGCTTGTGCATAGAGCGCAGTTTCGCGAGGATTGAGTTCGGACAGCAGTTCGGGCAGACCCGCATTCATCAGGAAACGTCCCTGCGAGGTATAGCCGGACACATCCAGTCCGGCATGGAGGGCGGCATCGGCCATGGCGGTGAAATCCACATGCGCCGTGATGTCCTGCAACCCTGGCAGCGGCAATGGATCGGGATGGGCGTGATGCCGATAATGGCACATGAGGGTGCCACTGGCGCGCTGTGGATGATAATACTCGTGCTGAGGGAAGCCGTAGTCGATCAATAGCGCTGCGCCACGCTGCAGCCAGCGTCCCATCTGGCCGATCCAGGCTTCGGCCTGCAGGTTGATCTCGGTGCGGTAGCCGGGATAGGGCAGCAGCCGTTGTTCGATGATTGCTGCCAGCGTTGCCTGCGCCGGTCTGGCTTGCCAGATGAAGGCTTCTGCTTCGTCAAGAGCAATCCCGTATTCGACGGGTTGTACCGGTGTGGACAGATCTTCGCCGTCGGCGGCCCAGCCGACGATCTTGACCGGCATGGCATCCAGGACTTCATTGGCCAGCACGCAGCCGTTGAAGGCGTCGGGCAGTGCGTCCAGCCATTGCACCTGATCCTGCCAGGGGGCCAGCCGTGCCTGTTGGCGCTGGCGCAGGTCGGCCGAGATTTCCAGTATCGAATAGCGTACCGACATGCCCAGGTGATGCAGTTCGGTCAGGACGTCTTCGGCCAGCCGGCCTGTGCCAGCACCGAACTCGAGTATATGCAGACTGTCGCAAGCTGCCAGGATGCGGGCGGCTTCGCGTGCCAGCGTCCGGCCAAAGAACGGGCTCAACTCAGGGGCGGTGATGAAGTCACCTGCCGTAATCTGCGGGCTGGAAGATCCCGGCGAAAGCTTGGCGCTGCCAGCTGCGTAGTAGCCCAGTCCGGGCGCATACAGAGCCTGTTCCATCCATTGATCAAAGGGTAGCCAGCCATCGTTGTGCCGAATCTGCGCGCGCAGGTGGGCAGACAGGCGTTCGCTGTGAGCCAGCGCATCGGGATCGGCAGCGGGCAGGGATGGATGTGGAGCGGAGTGCGGCGAAGAACGGTGCATGAAGTGCCTGGCGGTTGTCTGGCCGGGCGCCGTTGCGCCCCTGGATGTCGGGTGTCATTGTAGACCGAGACAAAAAAATGCCGGCCCCTGGTGTGGGACCGGCATGGTGTCAGGCGATGGCTGCATTGCCACCCGAAAGGGGGTGTTGCCCCCTGTTGCGGGCTGGATGCTTAGTGTGCCGGACGCGGGCTGCGGCTGCCTTCGCGGCGCACTGCCGGCTTGCTTGCGCGACGATCCGGTGCCTGGCCATCGGCGCGGCGGGGAGCACCGGGCTTGCCTGGACGTGAAAACCCACCGGGACGATCTCCCTGGCGAGCGGCAGGCTTGTCGCCGTAGCGATTGTCACGGTCATGGCCGGGCTTGCTGTGTCGGGGTGCGCTGTCGCCCAGTTCTGCTGCATCAGGAAGGCGCGGACCGCCGCGGGGGGAGTCGCCGAAAGGCCGGCTCGACGGCGCGCGGTCACTGAAGCTGCGCTCGCCATAGGGCTTGCCGGGGCGACCCTGGCCAGGACGGCCGCCGGGGCGCGGCTTGCCGCTGCGCGGGCCGGATGGGCGTGCGGCTGCACGCGGCTCCAGGCCTTCAATGGTCTGCGGAGGAATCGGCCGGCCGATGTACTGTTCGATGCGGCGTACCTTGTGACGCTCTGCATGAATGGCCAGCGTGAAGGCCAGGCCATCACGACCGGCCCGGCCGGTACGGCCGATGCGGTGTACGTAGTCCTCGGCCTGCATGGGCAGGTCATAGTTGATGGCGTGGCTGATGCCTTGCACGTCGATGCCGCGGGCCGCCACATCGGTGGCGACCAGGATACGGAGCTGGCCACGTTGCAACTGGGTCAGCGTGCGGGTGCGCTGGCGCTGGTTCATGTCGCCGTGCAGGGCTGCTGCTGCAAAGCCCTGTTCGGCCAGCTTGTCGGCCAGATCGTCGGCACCGCGCTTGGTGGCGGTAAAGACAATGGCCTGGCTCATGTCGACGTCGCGCAGCAGGTGATCCAGCAGGCGCATCTTGTGGCTGTGGTCATCGGCGAACAGCACGCTCTGGGTGATGTTGGTGTGTTGCTGGCGCTGGTTGGAGATATCGATGCGTTGCGGATCGCGCATCATCTTCTGGGCCAGGCGCGCCACGGTGCCGTCCAGCGTGGCCGAGAACAGCAGTGTCTGGCGTGCGGCGGGCGTACGCTCGACGATGCTTTCGATGTCTTCGATGAAGCCCATGTCGAGCATGCGGTCGGCTTCGTCCAGCACCAGGGTGTGTACCGACGACAGGTCGACGCGGCGCGATTGCAGGTGGTCGATCAGGCGGCCGGGCGTGGCAACCAGCACGTCCACGCGCTTGGACAGGGCACGCAGTTGCGCGCCATAGGGCATGCCGCCGACGGCGGTCGTGCAGCGCAGGCCGGGCAGATTCTTGCCGTAGTTCTGGGTAGCAGCGTGAACCTGCAGTGCCAGTTCGCGGGTGGGGGTCAGCACCAGCACTTGCACGCCCTTGCCGCCATTGGCGGGCTTCTGGGAGATGCGCTGCAGTGCGGGCAGCATGAAGGCGGCGGTCTTGCCGCTGCCGGTTTGGGACGAGACCATCAGGTCATGACCTTCGAGCGCGGGCGGAATCGATGCCTGCTGCACGGAGGTAGGGGTAGTGAAACCAGCTTCACGCAATGCGGAAAGCAATACAGGGGCCAGCCCCAGGTCTTCAAAAGACATGGTGTTCCTTTTATCACACGGGTTATCGATCATCGTGCCGACCGGATCAACCGTGTGCGCCCGCACAGTGCAGCAGGCGTCAGGAAAAAGGTCAGGGAGCGATGGGGGCAGCAGGGTGCTGCGCATTTACCGAAAGAGTGATGCTGCGAATTTGCCGGCTTGGCAACCAGTGCAGTATCTTGCTCTATCCTGTTGAACAATGTGATGTTTGTTCAGGCAATCCGGGATTCTACCATGTCGCTATCAAAATTGTCGATTCATGGTGGTTTTCTACTGATGCGGCCCTGATTGTCGTGTCCACGCATCACTGCCCTTCCTTGCTGGGGGCAGTGATGCGGGATATTTGGCTGGCCGAGTGGTCAGGCGTCGCCCCAGACCTCGCGGGCCACCTTGACGACCAGTTCGAGCTTCCTGCGCTGGTCTGCGACGGCGATATCGTTGCCGTGCACGGTGCTGCTGAAGCCGCATTGCGGCGACAGGGCCAGTTGCTCCAGCGGTGCATATTGCGCCGCTTCGTCGATGCGGCGCTTGATGGCGTCGGCCGATTCCAGTGTGCCGAATTTGGATGTGATCAGGCCCAGGACCGCGACCTTGCCCTTGGGCAGGAAACGCAGCGGACGGAAATCACCCGAGCGGTCATCGTCGTATTCGAGGAAATAGGCATCCAGGTCCATTTCGGCCAGCAGGGCTTCGGCAACGGGCTCGTAGTTGCCGGACGCTGCGTGCGTGCTGCGGAAGTTGCCGCGGCACAGATGCATGCCCAGGGTCATGCCGGCCGGCTTGAGTGCCACGACCTTGTTGATAAAGTGGGCGTAGCGGTGTGGCAGCTCATTGGGATCGTCGCCGCGCTGGCGGGCCGCCTCGCGCATTTTTTCGTCGCACAGGTAGGCCAGGTTGGTGTCGTCGAGCTGCACGTAGGTGCAACCGGCAGCCGCCAGGCTGGCCAGTTCTGCTGCATAGGCCTGGGCGACGTCGTCGTAGAAGGCCGGATCGAGTTCGGGATAGTGCGTGGCACTGATGCCGGCGCGTCCGCCTCGGAAATGCAGCATGGTGGGCGACGGGATGGTGACCTTGGCGACGCTGCCCTGGCCGGGCTTGATGACACTCTGCAGGAAATCGAAGTCGGCGCGCTGGATGTCGCGCACATGGCGCACCTTGTCGACCACGCGCATCACCGGCGGAGCCAGTTCCTGGCTACCATCGGGACGGATGATGGTGACAGGCTCGGCGCTCTCGACACCACCCAGCTGGCGCAGGAAATCGACGTGGAAGTAGGTGCGGCGGAATTCTCCGTCGGTGATGCTCTTGAGCCCCAGGTCTTCCTGGAAGGCGACGATTTCGGCGATGGCCCGGTCTTCGACACTGCGCAGCGCGGCGGCATCGATCTCATGGCGTGCAAAGCGCTCGCGGGCTTCGAGCAGGTAGGCAGGACGCAGGAAACTGCCGACATGTTCGGCGCGGAAGGGGGGATTGTGTGGGGTGGTCAAGCGGGACTCCGGGTGCTGCCGAGGTCTATTCCGGACGGAAAAGACGGGCTGGCAGAAAAGTTGCGAACGGCTCATTATAATGCCGCCTCAATCAGCATGAATATAGGCAGTTTTGACGTATGTCTATGATTGAAAATGATATTTCATTGAGTTTATTTCATATTAAATATGAATTTTCCTCATGGTTAATGAGTTTTTCTTCGCTTCACCCCTCCAGGGTGTTCTTTTTTGATTGGTCGGCGCGGCTTCTTGTTCAGCGTCGTACATGGCAGATCTTTCCGGGTTATGGATATCAGACAGACAGTGCAGCAAGGTGCCATGAGCCCGTTCCAGATCATGGCGGTCTCGATTTGCGTCATGATCAGCATGATCGATGGTTTCGACGTGCTGTCGGTCGCCTTTGTCGGCCCGACGATTTCGCATGAGTGGGGGCTGGCACCGGCCCAGTTGGGTGTGCTTTTCAGTTCCGGCCTGGCCGGGATGGTGGTTGGCTCCCTGGTTATTTCACCGCTTGCCGATGTGTTCGGACGGCGCGTCATCATTCTGGTGTGTCTGGCGATCCTGGCCAGCGGCATGCTGGCCTCGGCCTGGGCACGCGGGCTGGAGGAACTGGCCTGGCTGCGGGTCTACACCGGGCTGGGCATGGGCGGCGTCCTGGCGGCGATCAATACGGTGGTGGCCGAGTTCTCGTCGCTGCGGCGGCGCAGCCTGGCGATCAGTTGCATGGCAGTCGGCTATCCGATCGGTGCGGTCCTGGGCGGGCTGATGTCGGTCTATCTGATCGAGCATATCGGCTGGCGCAGCGTGTTCGTGTCAGGGGGGGCGGCATCGTTGCTGATGCTGCCGCTGGTCTGGCGTTACATGCCGGAGTCGCTGGATTTCCTGCTGACCCGCCGGCCGCGCAATGCGCTGGTGCGGCTCAATGACGTGCTGGGACGGATGGGTCTGCCGGCGCAGGATGTGCTGCCGCCCGCGCCTGCGCGACAACGCCCTGCACGGCTGTGGGATGTGTTCGGCCCGAGCCTGTGGCGTCCGACATTGCTGATCTGTGGCAGCTATTTTGCCCTGATGGTGTCGTTCTATTTTCTGCTCAACTGGACGCCCAAGATCCTGGTCAGCCTGGGGCTGCCGGTGGGCGCAGGCATCTCGGGTGCCGTCATCATGAATCTGGGTGGGGTGGCGGGTGGCCTGTGGCTGGGCTGGCAGGCCAATCGGCGGGGGCTGGGCAGGCTGACGGCCGTCAGCCTGTTGGCGGGCTTTGTCTGCGTGGCAGGATTCGGCTGGATTGCCGGACCGCTGCCGCTCTTGCTGGCGCTGGCCGCCCTGATCGGTTTCTTTACCAATGGCAGCATTGTCGGCCTGTATGCGCTGGCTCCAGCCGTGTTTCCGCCCGAAGTGCGCACGACGGGCACCGGGCTGGCGCTGGGGATCGGCCGCCTGGGGGCCACGGCCGGGCCGTATCTGGCCGGCCTGATGATTGCCGCCGAGTGGACTCGGCCGGCTTACTATATGGCGCTGGGCGCGCCGCTGCTGCTGGCTGCGGCAGGGGCGTGGATGCTGCGCGGGCAGCGCTGATCAGGCTGGCGCGGTGGCCCGCTCCAGATCACCGAGCCATCGGATGGCGTATTCGCGATGCGGCCCACACATGTCGGTCGCAGGCTGGAGGCCGCCACAGAAGGCGGGCCGTTCTGGCTGACCGAAGATCAGGCAGCGATGGCTGGCGTCGAGCTGGATGCAGCGCACGCCAGCGGGCTTGCCGTCAGGCATGCCGGGGATCGGGCTGGTAATCGACGGGGCGATGCAGCACGCGCCGCAGTCATCGCGGCAGGACAGGGGCGCGGTCGCGTTCATGGGCTGACGGCCCGATGCGCTTTGCGCTTGTGGCGCAAGGCATCGGCGGGTGTCGGGGCGCGGGTTGCGCCAGGAACACCGGGAACAGTCATCTGGGGCGCTCAGGCCGCCGAGGCATCTGCCGTGGCGGCGATGTCTGCGTCGGTGGTTTCCTGGCCCAGGTGGCGGTTGACGGCGCTCAGTACGGCGTGGAACGATGCCGTCACGATATCGCGGTTCACGCCCACGCCGAAGCCGGTGGCCGATTCGCCCAGGCGCAGCTCGACATAGCTGGCGGCGCGTGTGTCGGCACCGGTGCCGATGGCATGTTCATGGTAGTCCATGATGCGGATGGGCAGGTTCAGGGCTGCGACGAAGGCCGAGATGGCACCGTCGCCTTCGCCGGTGACGGTGACCGGCTGGCCGTCGTGCTCGAGATCGACTTCAATGCGGAACTGGCGGCCTTCGCCCGCTTCCGGCGTGCCGGCGATGCGGTGGCGGATCAGCTTCCAGGGGGCATGCTGGCCCAGGTATTCGCTCTGGAATACATCGTAGACATTCTCGGCCGTGACTTCGCGGCCGGTTTCGTCGGACACCTTCTGGATGGCGCGGCTGAATTCGATCTGCAGGCGACGCGGCAGGACCAGGCCGTGCTCCTGTTCGAGCAGGTAGGACACGCCGCCCTTGCCCGACTGGCTGTTGACGCGGATCACGGCATCGTAGCTGCGGCCCAGGTCGGCAGGATCGATGGGCAGGTAGGGAACTTCCCAGACGCCGTCGGGATCCTGTTTGGCAAAGCCTTTCTTGATGGCGTCCTGGTGCGAACCGGAGAACGCGGTGAAGACCAGATCACCGGCATAGGGATGGCGCGGGTGTACCGGCAACTGGTTGCAGTACTCGGCGCAGCGGCGGACTTCGTCGATGTCGGAGAAGTCGAGGCCGGGATGGATGCCCTGGGTGTACAGGTTGAGCGCCAGTGTGACGAGGTCGACGTTGCCGGTGCGTTCACCGCTGCCGAACAGGCAGCCCTCGACACGGTCGGCTCCGGCCATCATGGCGAACTCGGCGGCTGCCACGGCGGTGCCCCGGTCGTTGTGGGGATGCACGCTGAGGATGACGCTGTCGCGGTTGTCGAGGTTGCGGTGCATCCACTCGATCTGGTCCGCATAGAGATTGGGCGTCGTGGCCTCGATGGTGGCCGGCAGGTTGTAGACAATCTTGTTGTCGGGCGTGGCTCCCCAGGTCTTGCCGACGGCGTTGCAGACCTCGAGTGCGAACTCGGGCTCGGCGGTGCTGAAGACTTCGGGCGAGTACTCATAGCGCCATTGGGTTTCGGGGTGGCGGCTGGTGTACTGCTTGACCCACTGCGTGCCCTGGACAGCAATCTGCCTGACTTCGTCCTTGCTCATGTTGAAGACGATGCGGCGGAAGGCGGGGGCCACGGCGTTGTACATGTGAACCATGGCCTGCCGGGCACCGGCGACGGACTCGACAGTGCGGGCGATCAGGTCTTCGCGGGCCTGGGTCAGGACAATGATGGTGACATCGTCGGGAATGCGCTTTTCATCGACCAGCCGACGCACGAAATCGAAGTCGGTCTGCGAGGCGGAGGGAAAGCCGACCTCGATTTCCTTGAAGCCGATCCGGATCAACTGGTCGAAGAAGCGCAGCTTGCGCTCGACGCTCATCGGTTCGATCAGCGCCTGGTTACCGTCGCGCAGGTCGGTGCTCATCCAGATGGGCGGATGGCTGATGCGGCGGCTGGGCCAGGTGCGTTCGGCGTAGTCCTGTGCGAACGGCTGGAAGGGGATGTACTTTTTCTCCGGATGGGCGAGCATGGGAACCTCAGTCAGATGGTAAGACCGGCAATGGCAGGGCGCGCATCACGTCTGGATGGGACGGCGCACGACCACCATGGCGGAGCCTGTGTGTGCAGGCGATAAAACGAAATCGGGGAATGAAAAGACGCGTGGCAAGACGGGGTGGCCGGACTGCCACAGGGCACTAGGCCCGGCCCCCGATCGCTAGGGATAGGGATAGCAGTTGTGCGGCGGTGGCACGCAAGCCAGCCCGTGCGGCTGCATGCGCACGGGTGTCGATGGAGAGGATCGCTGGCTTGTTCATAAGGCGATAGTCAACCACAAAGCAGGCTGTCAGGCAAGTTTTTTGTTGCCGGGTCGCCCCCCGGACAAAAAGCACCCCTTGGGGGCAGCGCCGGAGCGTAGCGACAAGCGTGGGGTATTTTTTGTCGTCGGTTGCCCCACTGCTTCCTGGGCGGCAAGTGTGGGGCTGTGCTGCTGTGGCTGGCTACATCATTTCCGGTTCGCGCGGTTGCCGCTGGCCGCGGTATCGGCATTCTGCTGGGCTTCCAGCGCTTCGATCTGGCGTTGCAGTGCCCGCAGTTGCTGGCGGGCTTCCTGTTGCTGGCTATTCAGACGATCTGCCTCCTGGCGAGCCTGGGCCTGCTGGGCGGCGATGCTGCGCTCCTGCAGGCGCTGCGTGGCCAGGTCATTCTGCAGATTGCTGAGTTCGGTGCTGCTGGCTGCCAGTTGCCGCTCGGTGTGGGCGTATTCGGCCTCGAAGCGGATGCGCTCGATGTCGGGCTGGGCCAGTTCGACGGTTTGCCGGCTGAAATTGCGGTAGGTGTTTTCGGCCTGTGCAAAATCATCGGTGCGGATCACGCGCCAGAAATTCTTCTGTTGGAACAGCGCAACGTAATAGCGCAGGTCGGCGGGCTGGAACAGCAGGCTGGCACCGAATTGGCCGTTGTAGGCCGTGCGCAATTCGTGCACCTGGCCGGCCTGGATGAGGCGTTGCAGTTCGTTGGCCAGGGTATGCTCGGCGGCCGGGGTGCGGATCTCAGGCTGGGCGAGGACCGGTGCTGCCGTATCCTGCTGCGCAACGACTTCGGTCGTGCTGCCGCCGGTATCAGGCGTAGCCGCGCTGTCGACCTGGCGTACTACAGGCGCATCAGCCGGGCGGCTGTCCTGTGCCTGGGCGCAGCCGCCCAGGGGAATGCTGATGATGGCCAGGGCGAGCAGCGCCGGGCGGATGCCGTGGTTTTTCATGCCGGAAATCCCGAGATATCGTGGTTGGAAACACCTGAAAGCAAGATGATACATAAATCACTCTGATTCAGCAGGGCTATCGACAGTCTCCCTGTCTTCGGTCTCTTTGTCTTCGATCATGAGCCGGCGCATTCTTTCCCACAGTGATTTGCGGCTGATGCCCAGTGTGTCGGCCGTGGCCTGGCGTCGCCAGCCGTGCTGCACCAGGGCTTGCAGGATGCGTTCACGTTCGATGACATCGGCTTCGCTCAGACCGGGCATGCTGGTCGAGGCAATCTGCGACAGGCGCAACGGCGTACGCGATGGCGCGGTTGCCTGCATGGCCTGTCGCAGTGCACGCTCCAGCCTGTCATCATCCCAGAGGCCGCACAGGCGACGCACCAGGGAAATGCGCTCGGCCAGATTGGCGAGTTGGCGCACGTTGCCAGGGAATGCCATGTTGGCGATACGCTCGGTCAGCCAGGCAGGCGGTTCGTCGGCGTTCTCCAGGATGTGGCGCACGAGGGTACGGAACAACAGTACCTTCTCGGCCGGCCCACGGGCATCAAGATCGGGGATGTCCAGTTCGATGACGGCCAGCCGGTAGTACAGGTCTTCCCGGAAGCGTCCGGTGGCGACCTGTGCAGGCAGGTCTACGTGGGTGGCCGATACCAGCCGGAAATCGACGATGATTTCCTGCGTGGCCCCCAGCCGCGTGACGGTATTCTGTTCCAGTACCCGCAACAGCTTGACCTGCTGGTGCAGGGGCAGGTCGCCGATCTCGTCGAGAAACAGGGTGCCGCCATGCGCCTGCTCGAAGTAGCCCTTGTGCGAGCCGGCTGCGCCGGTGAAGGCTCCCTTGGCATGACCGAAGAAATGGGCTTCGAAAAGCCCATCGGGGATGGCTCCGCAGTTGACGGCGATGAACGGCCCTGCTGCGCGATGCGAGGCGTCGTGCAGCAGCCGGGCGATGCGTTCCTTGCCGACGCCGGTGGCTCCGTGTACCAGCACGTTGTTGTCGCAGGCAGCGTACATCCTGGCTTCGTCGATCACGGATTGCATGATCGGAGAGCCGGTGACCAGTGGCAAGGGCCGTGCAGGTGCCGGCCGCAGGGTGGCCTGTGCGATACCGGCCAGACGAAACAGCAGGGCGCGCAGGTCTGTTGCATTGAACTGCAGGGGCAGTGTGTTGGAATAGGCCGGCGGAAAAAAACGGGGGTCCTGCGCCCGGTCGTGGGCCGCGACCCAGATCACGGGAATGGCCTGGGCGCGCAGCCAGTCCTGCCCCCGGAAACGGGGGTCTGTCATGACGGATGCAGAGACAATCGCGATGGCGGTGCGCCCGGTATCACGCGCAGGCAGCAGCTCGGGTTCGGCATCGGCGCGGATGAGGTTGATGTCGAAATCAGCCAGGCAGCGCATGACTCGGGCTGCCAGGTCGGAGCTTCCCTCCCATATGTAGAGATCGAAGTCCTGGTTGAGTGGCGTATCGTTCATGCCGGGCTTGTCCATTTTTTGTCAGTGCACGAGTTGCGCGCGCGGGCGACCGCATTCGAGCGAGATCAGTTCTGTCCGGACCTGACCGAGGTTGATGCCGAGGGTGTTCAGCAGGTTGGCCAGGGTCTGCCCCAGGGCATCCAGGGGCGCGCGCAGGATGTCGAGCACGATCTGCAGCAACAAGGGCACGCCGGTCTGGTTGTTTGTTTTCTGCAGTACGCTGTTGAGCTTGTCGACACAGCCGGATGCCGTGCCGGAATAAATCGGAAGGATGCCGCTGAGCGTGGTGCCAGCACATTTGTCTGTTGGAAGAAGGGCTCCTAGCAGGTCCCCCAACAGGTCGCCGACGAGGTTCAGTAGATCAAGCCTGAGCAGGTTATCGACGATATTGCCGATCAGCCCGTTCAGGCCGGTTTCGATCTTTTCCAGCGCCTTGGTTTCGACGATTTTCCGGCATTCGTATTCCTGGCGATTAAATGGGCGCGTAACTTTGTCATCGCCTGGGTTGCAGCCTTCTTCGGCCAAGGTTTCGTTCCATATCTGCTGTGCTCCAGGCCGGGTGCCGGAACCATTGGCCGGGGTTTTTCCTGCCAGGCTGGCCAGCAGTTCGTCCGTCAGGTTGGCCAGGGTCGTGCCGATGGCCAGTGCATTGCCGTTTGTCGGCACATCGGCGGTCTCGCCTGCTGCCAGGGTGACGGTCGAGACATCTTCCAGCGCGATGCCCGATATGGATGTGTTGAGTGACAGCAGGTTGTGGCCCAGCAGGCGCAGGCGCAGCAACTCCTTGCTATCCAGCGGAGTGCGACAACTGAAGCTGGTCGAGAAAACGTCGCTGGCGCTGATGTTGCCGATGCAGGCATTGGCCAGGCTGGCCTGGACGGTGATCCGGGCGAGCGCCTGGCCTTGCTCATCGTATTCTTCGCACAGGCTGTCGAGCGTACCGTGACCGGTGACGAGTTCCAGTCCGATCGGGATGTGTACGCCCAGGTCGAGCAGTCCTGCCGGGACCATGCCGCCGCCGGTTGTCGAGCAATTGCCGAGGCTGGCGCAGAGTTCGACGAAGGCGCGGATCTGGGCTCCATAGGCCGTCGTACCGGCTCCGCCTATACCGATGGAGGGAGGCTCGATGATACCGATCTTGACGGAACCACGCAGTACGCCCAGCAGGTTGAGTTCGGCAGGCACATCGATCGCCCTTTCTCGTGTCGCAAAGGCCAGCACGCTGTCGACGATGCTGCCCAGCGATATCCTGGTATTCAGGGCGGCATTCGGATCGTCTGCGTTGATGTGGGCGAACAGGCCGCGCGGGCCATTGGCGAGGCTGCCAAGCTGAATGACGGGGTCGGCGACGACCAGCGCATCGATCAGGTTTTCCAGCAGGGAGAGCTGGACTGTTGTCAGCTCGCTGCCGGGAGCTGGGTTCGAGCCTCCGTTGCGGGCGAGTTCCAGTGCGGCGCGCAGCAGTTCGGCACCGCCGACCCGCGCCACACTATCGAGTGCCAGCAGTTCGTTCAGGCTGGCGACGGTCAGGTCTGCGGGCAGGGCTATGCCCAGAGCCTGAAGCAGGCCTGCCGGTGTCAGCATGACGTTGGCCAGGCCGTTGCGATCGGCGACAGTGGTGCCTCGCAGGTCTGCGCCGATACTGGCCAGCAGGTTGGTGAGCAGGCCGTCGTCCAGGGCCAGCAACTGCGGGCTGACACTGAAGGCCGCCAGCGGTTCGCCAGGTTCGAGGCGGGCGATGGCTTTTGCCTGGAGGGCAGCAGTCTGCATCAGCGGTACGAAAGCAGGTATGTTGCTGCGCAGCGATACATAGACGGCCTGACCGGGGGCGTTGTCCGCCGGGCTGAAGTGCAGCGCTTGCTGGGCCGGTTCAACGGCCGTGCTGGGCGTGGTCGGATCCCATACGCCGCAGGCAATATCGGTTTCGACGTCACCGGCGTTCTGCAGGGCCGGTTGTGCCGCCAGGGTTGCCTGGGCGGTTTCGATCGCGGCAGCGCAATTGCCAGGCTGGGCCGGACGCAACATTTGTACGCCGCTCAGTGCGGCCATATCGGCTGCGTTCTGGAGTTCCCGCTTCATGTAGAACAGGTAGGCAAGGTGTGCCGTGCCGAGCAGGACCAGGCCCACCAGGATCGAGGCTGCAGCCGGCAGCAGGACTGAGCCGCGCTGGTATCCATGGTGTGCATTGCCCGTGCGGGCAGGCCGTGGCGAGATCCTCATGGCGCAGGGCTCAGTCTTTTTCGAGCCGCTCATCGAACCATTCCGGCAGTGGCTGGCGGAAACTGTCCAGATAGCGTTGCCAGCTCAGTTGTGCCGTGGCACCCAGAATGGGCAGGTGAGACCCTGGCCGGTCGGGGTTGGCCTGCGCCGCCAGCAGGCGTCGTGTCGTTTCTCCGATGGCAGGTGAACGCCCCGGTGTTGCCACCGTTGCGCTGGCCGAACCGGGTTGCGTAGTGTCTGCCGCCTGCCCTGGCGCGACGATTCTACGCACCACGGGACGCTCGGGCGCACTGGTGCCGGTAGTGGCCGAAGGCCCTGTGCTTTCTGGATTTTGATTGGAGGGCTGGGCGTATACCTGCTGTACGCCGGAAAGGCCGAGCCAGAGCGCTGCCAGCAGGGCGGCAGCCGGTAGTCTGTAAGGGGCGCAAGTCATGTCTGTTCTCCTGGGGCAAGGCGGTCAGGGGGAGGGGCGGGAGAAGCGTTCCAGCAGTGAACCCAGTGCCAGGCCCGTGTTTTGAGGCGGTGTGGACGGCTGGGCAGGCTCTCCAGATACAGTGTCTGGCAGGCTGGTATTGAGGGGGGCAGGCGCAGTTGCCGGTGTTACGGTGGCAATGGTGGCGGGACGATTCACCATGCGCTCCAGACGCGTTGCCGTGTCCTGGATATGCTGCCGCGTGTCTTCTGCCAGCCCGGCCTGGTCCATCAGTCTGCTGGCGGCTGCAGGATCGTTCTGCATGAGCAGCAATATGGCCATGTTGCTGAGGAATACGGGATTGTCCGGAGCCAGTTCGGCGGCTTGTCCCAAAGGCAGACGGGCACCGGCAGGATCTCCGGCAGCCAGTCTGGCATAGCCCAGGTCATTGAGCATTTCCGGATTGGCAGGCTCCATGCCGGTCGCCCGCTCCAGATGCTCGATGGCCTGGATCAGGTCACCATTGCCTGCCGCCAGCAAGCCCAGGCCATGCCAGCCCTGGGCGGCCAGCGGTGTGCGCAGCAAAGCCTGGTAGGCCTGCGTGCTGGGCGCGATCTGCCCGGTGCGGCGCAGCGATTCGGCTTCCAGTGCCGTCAGTTCCGGTGTGCGGCCGAACCGGGCCTGGTGCACATTGATATAGGCCAGTGCCGCAAAATAGCGCCCTTGCTGCTGGTTCTCCCGGATCAGGCGCACCAGCATGGCGGGCGTATCCTGGGCCTGCCGACGGGCTTCGTCGAATTCGTGCCGGCGCATCTGAGCCTGTTGTTCCTGCTGCTCCTGCATGAACTGCCAGGCACTCTCGGCCTGCGACATGCCGCAACCGGACAGGAATATGCCGATCAGGCATGAAAGCAGCAATGTGTGCGGCAAGCGGACTGTCATTCACTGACCTCCTGTGACACGGGCCAGCCCGCGGATGATGGCAATGAAGCCGGCACCACCCGTGACAATGATGAGTGCAGGCATGAGCGTCAGCACCATGACGGCCGTCATCTTGACGGTCTGGTGGCCTATTTTTTCCTTCAGGTCGAGCTTGCGCTGTTCACGCAGGCGGGCGCTGAATCGTGTCAGGGGCTCCTGGACGGCGCCGCCGTGCTGATCGACCTGTGCAATCAGGCGGCACAGGGCGGCCAGGTCGTCGTTGCCGAAGGCGCTGCCGAGTCGTTGCAGCGATTGCTCACGGGTACGGCCATGGCCGTACTGGTTCAGCGCCAGTTGCAGTTCTCGACTCAGTACCGGCATGGCGGGCGCAAAATCCTCGACGATGACATGCAGGCTCTGATCCATCGACAGACCGACGCCCTGCAGCAGCCGCAATCCGTCTATCAGCAGGGGGAGTTCCTGGGAGACGGCGGCACGCCGTTCCCGTACATGACGCAGCAGTAGCCATTTGGGCAGCATCCAGCCGAGGGCAAAGCAGGCGAACAGCAGGGCGGCCTGGCCCAGTATCGCACTGCCGATCAGGCTGACACGGCCCACCGCCAGCCAGGAAAACAGCGGCAGACCCAGTGTCAGCAGAGTCCGGCCGAACACGAACAGGGCCTTGGTGCGGGCAGGATGGTCGAAGCCTCCCTGTTCCAGCAATCGTCTGTCTTCGTGCGGCAGCAACAGGTCGCCAAAGCGGCTGCGTGCCCAGCGACCGCCCAGTGTCGTGACGGTTTCCATGAAATGGGCGAGGCGAGACTGTGGTGCGGTGCTGGCCGCTGCTGCCGGCCGTGCGTGCCGATGACTGTCCAGCGTGCGATCCATGACCCGCTCAAGCCGCCATTGCCGCCACTGTCTTTGCAGCAGCCCCAGTCCGGCCAGCAGCAGGGCAATGGCCAGGCAGGCGACAGCCAGCGCGGCGAGCATGGCGGGATGGTTCAGGAAGTCCATGTCTATCTCTCGTCCTGGATGGCCCTGGCCAGGCGGTATAGCCACCAGGTGCCGGCGATCTGAAGGAAGGCGGCCAGCAGCAGCAATTTGCCGCCCAGCGGGTCATGCCACATGTTCATGAACAGCGTGCCGTTGACGATGACGGTGTAGGCGGCAATCGCCAGGGGCAGAATCGCCAGTATCCAGGCCGACAGGCGCGTTTCTGCCGAGAGTGCCCGCATCTCGTGGCGCGCCTGGTGCAGGTCTCGCATGAAGAGGGCCATCCTTTCCAGGACCTGGTCGCTGCGGCCGCCGTATTGCAGCGCAATGCCGATGATGGCGGCGACCAGATACAGTTCGTGCATCCGGTACTGCCCGGCCACCTGCTTGCTGGCGCTGTCCAGATCCTTGCCGGAGCGCACCAGACTGTCGATGCGATCCAGTGCGTCGCGCAATGGTGGTTCGACATTGCGCAGTGCTGACTGGAACGCTGCTCCCAGGCTGTTGCCGATCGTCAGCAGTCGTACCATGGATTCAAGGAAGTCCGGGAGCTGGGCTGCCATGCGCTGGCGGCGGATGGCGGCACGGCGCCACAACAGCAGTAACTGGATGCCGAACAGCAGCAGGCCCAGCAAGAGTCCGGACAGCGGATGCACGAGCAGGCCGACCACAAGGGCCAGCAGCAATGGTACGCCGTCCAGCATGATGTAGAACCGCAGGCTGGGGCGTTGACCGGCCTGCAGCAACAGGCTTTGCCAGAAGGTAGGGCCGGCCGGCAGGCGCATGGTTGCAGCGTTTCCTGAAGGCACTGCATGCGCATGTGGCCGCCGCTGCTGCAGTTGCTGGTCAATGAAGCGTGCGCTGGCATCGCTGGTCTGCTGGGCTGCACCCACGCGCCACAGCCAGAGCGCGCCAGCAATCAACAGCAGAATGAGACTGGCGATCAGCAGCAGGGCGGGGGTCATCAGGATCTCCTGAACCAGAATCCTCCCGATTCCGGCGGTGGTGCGCCGGTATCGGGATCGCGCAATGCATGCCGTACGGGGGCCAGCTTGGGCGTGTGGGGCTGGATGCCAAGGCTGTGCCAGCGTTCGAGCTCTGCACCATCGGTATCCAGGACGATTTCGTGGCGATACAGCTCCTGAGTGGCAATGATCCCGTCACCCACGCCGGTGATTTCCGTGAGCGAAAGGATGCGTCGCTTGCCGTTGGACATGCGACCGATCTGGATAATGAAATCGACGGCGCTGGCAATTTGCCGTCGCAGACTGTCCTCGCTGCCCTGGAAACCGGCAAAACCTGCGAGCATCTCGATCCGGTACAGGCATTCGCGCGGCGAGTTGGCGTGGATCGTGGCCATCGAGCCGTCGTGGCCGGTATTCATCGCTTGCAGCATATCCATGACTTCGGCTCCACGCACTTCACCCACGATCACCCTGTCGGGTCGCATGCGCAGGCTGTTGCGGATCAGATCACGGATGGAGACAATGCCGGTGCCATCGAAGCCACCCTGGCGCGACTCCAGACGTACGACGTGCGGATGGTTGAGTGCCAGTTCGGCGGTATCCTCGACCGTGATGATCCGCTCGCGTTGGGGAATGCAGAAGGCCAGGGCATTGAGCAGGGATGTTTTTCCCGAACTGGTGCCGCCGGAGATGATGATGTTGCATCGTTGCTCCACGGCGAGGCGCAGAAAGCGCAGGATCTGCTCGTCGAATGTTCCCAGCGCCAGAAGATCTTCCGGCTTGAGCGGATCGCGCCGGAACTTCCGGATCGAGACCATGGGGCCATCGACGGCCAGGGGCTCGATGATGGCGTTGAGCCGCCCGCCGTCGGGCAGGCGAGCGTCCACCATGGGGCAGGATTCGTCCAGCCTGCGTCCCAATGGGGCGAGGATGCGTCGCACGATGCGCAGTACATGGGCATTGTCGTTGAAGGCCAGCGGCTCCTCTTCCAGTATGCCCTGGCGCGATACGAACACGCGGTCATAGCCATTGATCAGGATGTCCTCCACGCCGGGATCCGACAGCAGGTCTTCGAGTGGCCCGAACCCCGACAGCTCCTTGGTCAGGACGTCCGTGATGCGACGCTGTTCCATTTCATTGATCGGCAGGCGCTTGAGCCGGGTGAAGGCCGCGACTTCGATGGCAACGAATTCCCCGATGGCCTCGCGTGACCAGCGTCCAAACTCGGCCCCGAGCTCTTCGATTCGCTCGAGCAGGTGTTCATGTGCTGCCGCCTTGACGCGCAGGTAGGGCTGGGCATCGTCGGAACGACGACTTTCATCAGGACTGAAGGGCGTATTGGCAGCATGGATCATGGCAGTTCCTGGGGGCGGGGCATCAGGGGCGTGAAGAGGTACGGCGCGTGCCTGGCAACAGTGTGCTGAGCCAGCTGCTGCGTGGCGCATCGCTGCGTGGCAGGTCTATGGTCTGGTCAATCAGGCTGTCCATGCTGCGAAGGTAGGGATCGCGTTCTGCGGTCTCGAACAGCAGCTTTCCCTGGCTGGCTCCGGACATGAGCGCCAGCGTCCGGTCAGGCATCGTGGCGTAGACAGGCAGCCCGAACTTTTCGGCAATCTGCGTGGCCTCCATGCCGTAGCGTTCGTCGTATCGGTTGACCAGCAGGCGGAGCGTATGGCGGGGAACGTGCAGGTGCTCCAGCTCATCCAGCCGATCTGCCAGGGAGACCAGGGCCCCGATGCTCTGATCCGTGACCAGCCAGGTGGTGGCGGCCGAGCGCGCCAGTGCGCTGGCAAAGTCGGGGTTGACCAGCCCGCCGGCATCGATCAGCACACATCCGTAGTGCTGCTGCAGGCAGGCGTACAGCAATAACGATTCTTCTTGCGAGATGCGGCGCATCCGCTCCAGATCCCGTGGCAATGACAATACGCTGAGACCGCTGGTGGTGCGGGGCAGGGCGGCGTCCAGCAATGTATCGTCCAGCCTGCGCAGGTTGCGGACCGCTTCGGTGAAGTCGAACGTATCCGGCAGTCCGAGATGCAACAGGCAATCACCGACAGGGGTGCCCAGATCCAGCAGGCAGACGCGGTGCTCCATGTCTGTTTCATGCTGTGGCGGGTCGCTGCCCTGTCCTTTGCGTGCCAGGCGGGCCTGCAGGGCCGTTGCCATATGGACGGCCAGGGTGCTGGTGCCGACACCGGGTCGCACGCCGAGCAACAGGATGCTGTTGGCACCGCTCTTGGCGGCCTGCCGCGCCGTCAGATGCGGGCACAGCAACTGTTCGAGGATATGGCGCAGTTCGTCGGCGCAACTGGGATCGGCAAACTCACTGACGCCTGCGCGCAGGGCCGTGATGACACTGTCGGGATGGGCCTGCGAGCCCAGGGCGATCCGTGGCAGGTCAGGCTGGGCCAGGGCCAGCTTGCGGGCCTGTTCTGCGCTGTTCCTCAGCTTGTCGGGCTGTTTGGGATCCGGCATGAAGTCCAGCAGCAGTGCGTCCATGTTGCCGGGTTTCTCGGCCAGTCGGGCACCCACATCTCGCGTGCTCAGGATCACGCCCAGATCGCCGATCACGGTATTCAGGTGAGCCTGCAGTGCGTCGTTGTCGGCATACAGCAGGAACCGGTAGGGGGCAGACTGCAGATTGTCGGGCACGGTGAATCTTCCTCTCGATAAACGGTATCTGTCAGCGCGAGAATCCGGGCATGACCTGGGAACTGCCTGCGCCCAGCAGGTACTGTCCCCAGGCATTGCCGATAGTGTCCGGCGGATCGCGATCCTGGCCCGGCAGCGGAATGGGTACATTGCGTGCGATAGGACGCACCAGGCGTGGCGTCACCACGATGACCAGCTCCATCTCCGTCTGGCTGTAGCGCATGCTGCGGAAAAAGGCACCGATCACGGGCAGATCGCCCAGGAATGGCAGCTTGTTGACATTTGCAATGGTCTGGCGCGAGACCAGCCCGCTGATGATGAAGCTTTCTCCATGGCCGAGTTCGATTGTGGTGTCGGCCCTGCGCGTGCGCAATGCCGGCAGCAGCATGCGGTCATCACCATTGGAGAGCTGGATGGCGTTGGTGTAGTCGAGTTCGCTGGCTTCGGGCGCGACCTTGAGGAAAATACGGTCGCCGGACAGGACAGTCGGGCTGACGGTCAGGCCGATACCGAACGGTTTGTATTCGACCGTCTGGGTACCTAGGCCGGCCGAGGTCGGGATCGGGATTTCCCCGCCGGACAGGAAGCTGGCACTCTGGCCCGACAGGGCGACCAGCGTGGGTTCGGCCAGGACCCGAGCCAGGCTGTTGGCCTGCAGCAGATCGAGTTCTGCCCGGAAGTGCTTTGAGCCACCGAAGATGACCTTGAACCCGTCCATCAGTGTCCGGCTGGCGCTGTTGGACTGGCCGACACGACCGGCGAATGACCAGCTTCCTCCCGCCCGGCCGCCCGACCAGTCGATGCCGACCTCTTTCATTACGGAGCTGTTGAGTTCGACCACCTTGACTTCAACCTGGACCATGCCGCCGACATCGATGACGGACGCATCGACGGTCTGGCTGGCACCCTGGGTCGCGGCCAATGCCTGCTGGTGATCCGGCAGCGATGCCGAGGTGCCGCTCAGGACGGCACCCTGGCCGGCGATGGCGACCTGTGCCCGGGTCTCCGGCGCTGCCGGCAGCGCCTGCTCGATTTCGTTGGCGACATGGATACGCCACTGTTCCGGCTGGACCTGGCCGCGCAGCCAGACCTGGACCTGCGTCGTGCCCGGCCGTCCTGCAATCAGCATGACGGCACCATTGCGGTCGCCAGCGGGCGGCAGAATGCGTACATCGGCGATTTCCGGGCTGTCGACGGCGATGCGAACCGGCGTACCTGACAAGGGCAGGGCTTGCTGACCGCGTGCGGGCAGGCGGATTTCCTGCATGGGCCTGGCGGTCGTGGTGCCCGTAGACTCGGATTGTGCGGCGGCTATCCATGGCAATGACGCGAGGCAGGTCAGCAGGATGGCGATCAGGCGGGCCGAAGTGGGCGGCATGGGAAGGTTCCTGTCTCAGTAATGTACGGTTTCGCGCTGTCCCGCTCGGATGACTTCCAGGGAGCGGGGCGCAGTCGATGTGGGAGCGGGCCGGGTTCGTTCCTGCTGGCGCGAAGCAGGCTGCTGGTTGCCGGCCAGTTGTGGCAGGCTTTCTCCCGCATAGGCCTGGTTGTTGGGGCTGTCCAGTGCCGTACGCTCCTGCGTGGTCAGGTCGCTGCGCCCGGTCAGTACCGGGTTGCGTGGGGCGAATAATTCCGTGTCCGGCAAGGCGGTGTCGTCGGGGGCTCTCAGAACCAGTTGCAGTTTGCCGTTGCGGGTGGCCAGCAGGAGTTCATTGACCTGCCCCACAGGAACGGCCAGGATGGCCGAACGGATGGCTGCCGGTTGGGCGGTGCCTCGTGTCATGGTGCTGGATGCCGGTGCGGGTTCGGGAGTTTCCAGGGTTTGCTGACCATAGGCCAATACCCGCAGGCGGGGCATCAGCAGGCGGGACTGTGTATGCGAGACCTCGTTGCTGCGATTGAGCGTAATGAAGACATCGACATGATCGCCAGGCAGGATATGCCGGCCGGCACCGACAATGTCGTCGATGGGGATGGTCAAGGCGCGTTCATCCGGTGCCAGGTGGTGGGCCAGGCCGCGCTTCAGGGATGAGGCCAGCAAGGGCTCTCCGGTCGCATGCGGATGGCGCATGCTGGCACCGATCAATGTGGAAGGGTCATCGAAAGCCTGTACAGGACGGGCCGGCCAGTATTCGACGCGCAGATCAGCCGTAGTCAGGACCTGTCCGGCATCAATGGCGCGGGCCGCCAGCACGACGGGATACAGGACGGGGGCAGGGGCATCCTGTGCGCTCTCCAGCGCGGGCTGTGGCGCAGGGGTTGCCGGGGTGCGTGCCAGGTGTAGTGCCCACAGCCCCAGCAGCAGCGCCAGCAGGACCAGGATCACGGCAAGGATTCGGTGTAATCGACTCATGATGGCAGGCAGGCTCCATGCGGGGTCAGGACGACGGTGCTGCGGGCACGCAGGGTGGCCGGTGCCAGATCATCGATACCGATCATGCCGGCAGCCTGTGCTGCAGTGTGTATGGGTGGCCAGCGACGGCTGTCGAAGGCCATATCCAGGCGCAGTCGCTGTGGTTCTTGCGTGGTGCCGCCTGCTGCGTAGCCGCCCGGACACTCGACGGCAGTCAGTTGTGTGGAGCAGATGGCAGATCTGGAGAACCAGCCTGCCGCGTTGATGGCGGTTTCACATCCGCGCGCGAGGATGGCAGGTGAGGGACAGGGGTCGGCCTGCCCTTCGTTCACAGCGTATTCGCAGCGCAGCAGGATGCTGCGTACACCTTCTCCTGCTGCAAACGACAGGGTCTGCTGTACCCACAGGATCGAACCGAATGCAATGACACCAAACAGCAGTGCCAGTATCAGGACAAGCACCAGGGCAAATTCCATGGCGGCAACGCCGCGCTGGGCAGACAGGCCAGGGGGAGCGCACTTCATGTTGAAGCTCCCGTTTCTGCCAGGATGCGGACGCGACTTTCGAGTGTGTCCGGCAACAGCGAGATGCCGAACAGACGACCCAGGCCCAGTTCCGGCACGATGGGGTGACGGCTGTAGGGGTAACGGATCAGGACTTCGACTTCGTTCTCTTCCAGCGGGACGGCACCACAGCTTGGCGAGGCCGGGCCGGCCAGGGGGCCACTACGGTTGCAGACATGAATCTGCAGTCCATCGGGGCCCGTGCTGCGCAGCAGCCAGGCAAGGTGGCTGAGGCTGCAGTTTCTGGCACGCGCCGCACGCAATTCGAGGGGAGCCGTCGCCTGCGTGGTGGCAAGCCCGCGCCATGCCGTGCAGCTTGCCTCACGATCCGGTTCGTTGGCGGGCCACCAGCGCAGCAGGGTGCGGGCTCCTTCCTGCGCCGCCATGTTGAGGCTTTGCTGGGCGGCGTAGATCATGCCGAACGACAGCATGGTGTAGATGGCAAGAAACAGCAGGGGAAAGACCAGTGCATATTCCAGGGCATAGTTGCCTGCCTGGTACTGTGCCGGGTTGGTGGCGTGCCGTGTCATGCGAGGCGTCCCCAATGCCACCAGGCGCTCCACAGCAAGGCGGCTGCGGCCAGATAGCCGGCGTATGGGATGCCGCGCCGGGTGATGGCATAACGCACCGGCAACACGGCCTCGCGGCGTAGCAGCATGACTTGGGTCAGCGCATGCAGTGCTCCCGGTATGCTGCCCAGCAGCAGAATGATCAGCCAGTTTTCAAGGCCGGTGAGCCATCCCAGCGTAGCGAGGAATTTGATGTCGCCCGCACCCATCAGATGGGCACGCCAGAGCGGCCAGAAAACCAGCAGCGACAATGCCATGGCCAAGCCACCTGACAGCGCTGAGGCTCCGTCGCCGGCAGGTGCCAGCCAGCCTGCCAGGCTGCCCAGCAGCCAGAGGCTCTGGAACGCGAGCGCGATCAGCAGCAGCCGGTTGGATACCCGGCGGTGCCGCAGGTCTTCCACGATGACGAGCAGGGCAAACAGCACGAATGCCCCCCACCAGGCCAGGCTGCTGGTCATGGGTACTCCGATGCAGGTTGATCAGGCGCAGGGACTCAGGTCAATGCGCCTGCTGGGCTGAGAGAATGACGGATGCAAAAACGTCATCCCTCGCCGTCGCCCTCTCCGGTGATGGCTGCGCTGATGTCTTCGAATACGCCCCGGATATCGGTGCCCAGGGCTGTCAGGGCCGCAATGATCACGACAGCGATCAGGCCGGCAATAAGGCCATACTCGATGGCGGTGGCACCTTGTTCATCGTGCCAGAACTGTTTGAGTGTATTCATGATGCTGCTCTCCTTCCGGGGGTAAAAGGGTGCTGCAGGCGCTACGTGAACAACGGGAAACAGTCGGTGGTGAAACAGTGCATCTTTTTTGTTCGGATTTCCGGCCAGATTACTAAAACATTGCAGGCCTTGCAATATGTTTTTACATCCCGGCAAAAGGCCAGCCTGGTTCAGTCCCAGGCTGGCCTTTTTCGAACGCGTCAGGAGAGAAGGGGGTCAACGATTCAGGATGCCCAGGCCGCCGCCGAGCAAGCCTCCCAGTCCGCCGGTCGTGCCTTCCTGGGCCGGGTTGCCTGTCAGGCTGCCGGTCAGCCCTTGGCCCAGACCCTGGGCCAGTCCTGAGGTCAAGCCGGCTACACCGTGGGTGACATGTCCGAGCGTGGCCCCGAGCGGGTTGCCTGCCTGAGCATGATTCGGGTTCAGGACACCGCCAGTGCTGGCAATGCCTGCACCGACCTGCTGAACCAGATGGCCGATGCCGCCGACCGGCAGGGCCTGGTCGAGTTGGCCTCCTGCGGTGCTGAGGGCATTGCCCAGGCTCCCGAGTACCTGGTCTGCCGGCAGAGCCAGTCCTGTGGCTGCACCGACCTGCTGCGTCAGCCCGACCACGGCCATGCCGGCCGGTACGGCAGCCTGATCAAGTACGGCTCCGGTATTGCCCAGTATGCTGCCAAGATTGAGCGGAACCAGATTGTCCAGGGCCGCACCGGTATTGCCCAGCGCAGGTTCCAGTATGGCGACTGTCTGGCCAGGAGGCATCAGGGTGGTGGTCAGGTTCTGCAGCGGGGCCGCCAGGGGCTGCAGCAGACCGCCATCGGCGACCAGTGCGCTGGCCAGCGCATCCAATGCGCCGGTCGCATGGCCAAGCGTTGTGGCCAGCGGCATGGTTTCGCCTGGTGTGGCATGCAACAGGCCACCCAGGCTTGCGACCGTATCACCCAGTCCGGTCAGCAAGCCTTCTGCGCCGCTATCGAGGTTCAGGGGCAGGCCACTGGAACCGAGTGCCTGTCCTGTCTGGCCCAGCAGATTGCCTGTCTGGCCAAGTGCGTCATTGATCGGTGCACCCAGGCCTGTGTCGGCACCGATGCGCTGTGTGAGCTGGGTCAGCGGGGACAGTACGGGTTCGACCAGCGGGTCGATCGAATTGCCGAGGTCCGTGAGTGGTCCGCCCAGGCTGGTGCCGGCCAGATTGTCCGTGATGGTTCCGGTATTGCCCAGCAGGGTTTCCACGGCACCAGCCTGTGGCGTATTGCCACCGCCACCGCCGTTGTCGGTGCCACCGCCAGGATTGCCGCCATTGCCAGGAGGCGTGCCGCCGCCGTTGTTCCCTCCATTGTCATTGTCACCCGGCAATGTCGGGGCAGGCGTGCCCGTACCGGGGTTGGTGGGGGTGGGGCTGCTGCTGTCCCGTGATCCCGAACTGGCGCAGCCGGCCAGTGCGAAGGCGGCAAGCAGCAGGCTGCCCGCCAGGGTCTTGCGGAAAAGAGGAGCAAGGCAGGGGGATGCGATGCGCGACATGATGGTCTCCTTGGAAAGAGGTGCAGCAGTCAATGAGGGGGGGTACAGGGATCGAAGCAAATTCGATGCCAGTTCTACCTTGGTCTGCTGTATTTCTTTTCAAGGGTGATAAGATTCTATTTAGAGCTTTGTTTTTTATGGATTTTATTTTTCATAAAACGTATTTTTGAGCATCATCCGCAGGACCGGAAGACCTGGGCAAGATCGTGTCTGCGTTACGGTTTGTTGTGGAACTGGGGAGTCGGGGCGTAACCGTTACCTGTATTGGTAACGGTTGGCCGTATCGAATTCCCTGGCCGGCCGCTCAGCGGCCTGGCGGTCGATGCTATTGATAGAACAGCGAGTAGTTCGCGTTGAAGCGGGGGCGACGGTCATCCCGGCCCAGGGGGCGATCCCCCACGGGTTGGGCGATATTGATATCGAGCAGGTAGCGGCGGTCATCGGTCAGCTTCATGCCCAGGGCAACCGAGGCCAGGCGGCGTGGCTCCAGTACACGCCAGGCGGGGGCGTTGTACCAGGCGCGTGCGTGATCGAGGCGCAGATAGGGTTCGACGACCTTCAGGTAGTCCAGGTCGGCCACAAAGCGCCTGCGCAGGGTGGCTGCGATGCCATAGCCCTTGTCTCCGGCCAGTTCGCCCTGCGGGTATCCCAGGCCGTAGTTCCAACTGCCGAAGGAGATCTGTTCGATGGAAGGGAGAATATCGCTGCTGTACTGGGCCGTGCCTGCCAGTGTCAGTCCGAACTGTGCTGGCAGGACCCAGTTCTGCTCGGCCGACATGTGATAACGCTTGAAGTCGAGATCATGCGCGGGCGGCTCCAGCGCGCCGGGTGCGCTGGAAGTCAGCGATTTGCTTGCGCCAAAGGCATCAAAACCCTGGTTCATGCCCAGTCGCAGATGATGGGACTGGGTGGCGGACTGCCCCTGGTAGCGCAGTTCGACCCTTGCGACGCGCAGGCGGTTCTTTTCCTCAAGCCAGAGACGGCCGGATTCATGGGTATAGTCGTCCAGCGTCTGTACCCCGTAGAAACCGGCACGCAGGTCGAGGCGACGGGTATTGTCGAGCAGCAACGGATAGGTCAGGCCGACATCCAGCCGCTCGTTATAGATTTTTCGCGTGTATCCCAGGCTTTCGAGCTGCGCATCTTCGGGCTCGGCCTTGTAGTGATAGCCGCTGACCTCGAGGGCCAGCCCGTCGGCTCCGATCGGTACCGTGATTTCACCCTGGTAGTAGCGTACGCTGCGGCTTGCCGTGGGGATGGCGGCTGTCAGGCGAGTCTGCTCCCCAAGTGGCGTCAGGCTGTTGAGGTTGACCGATGCAATCCCCTGCATGTTGCCACCCAGATTGGTGACGCCGCCGGAGAGCGCGTATGCCTGATGGCTGACGTCAAGGACCAGGTCGGTGGCACCACTGGCCCGGCGCGGCATATCCAGCTTGGGGGTGATCCGGATGCCGGGGACGGCACGCATCAGGCCCAGCGTGCGCTCGAGTGTGCTGCGGGTGAGGGGCTTTTCGTCGATCAGGGCCTGGGCCAGCGTATCGAGGCGATCCACGGCCGGATTGTCTTCGCCCTGGATCAGGACCTCACCGATGTAGCCTTCCACGACCGTGACCTTGACCAGACCATCGGCAAAATCCTGCTGCTGCAGCATGGCGAAGGACAGCAGATAGCCCTGTTGCTGGTATAGCTCGGTAATGCGGTTGACTTCGCCGGCCAGTTCGGCCACCGTCACGGTACGGCCTGCCAGTGGTTCCAGGATTGCGGAAATCTCTGCAAAGGGCAGGGTGTGGGCACCGCTGACATCGAAGTTCCGGATGGTCAGGCGTTGTTCCAGCAGGTTCTGTACGCCCGCCTGGCTGGGCGGCGGTGCCTGTGTGGCAGCAGGCGGGGGCTGGGATGCAAGCGCGTTTGGTGATGGAATATCGACACCGTCGAGCGGGTTGCCGCGCAGTGGCGCGGCCGCCTGGGCCTGATGAATCGGCATGGCCAGCAAGAACCAGCCAGATGCCAACATGATGTATCGAAAGGGATGCAACGTACGGCGGTCTGACTGGGTCATGCGCAGATTCCTCAGGTGGTGGCCCTCTTGCGAGCCGAGGCGGGCGGGATACGCAGTGCTTCGCGGTATTTGGCAACGGTGCGGCGGGCAATCGCAACGCCGCGGGCCGACAGCAGGTCGGCTAGTTGATTGTCGGAGACGGGCTTATCGGGCGATTCTGCTGCGATGATCTCACGCAACAGTGCCTGCACGGCCGTGGCAGAGGTTGAGTCCTGGGTACCGTCAGCGCCCGCCAGTCGGGTGCTGAAGAATTGCTTGAAATCGACCAGTCCGTGCGGTGTATGCATGTATTTCTGGGCAATGGCACGCGATACGGTGGACTCGTGCATGTCGATGTCCTGTGCAATGTCCTTCAGCGTCATGGCCTGCATGGCGGTGAGGCCGGTATCCAGGAATCCGGCCTGGCGCCGGACCACGGCCTGCCCGATTTTCAACAGGGTGTCATAGCGCTGGCCCAGGCTGCGCAGCAGCCAGCGGGCCTGCTGCAATTGCTCATGCATGGCACTGTGTTCGCGGGCATCCTGGGCCTGTAGCAGGCTGGCGTATTGCTGGTTCAGACTGATGCGAGGCAGTGCTGCGGGATTGAGTTCCGCCTGCCAGCGGCCTCGGGCATCACGTACGGCCAGGATGTCGGGGATGACATAGTCGGCAGCAGGTCGGGTCCAGTCGTGTCCCGGGTGTGGTGACAGATGTGCGATCAGTTCGCAGGCATGCTGGATGGTGCCGGCATCGAAAGGCAGCAGTGCGCGCAATTGGCTCAGCTTGCGTGCCGCGACCAGGTCGAGATGCGACTGGCAGATACTCAGGGCGCAGGCCACGACGGCTGGGTCATCAGCGTAGGGAAATGCATGGGCATCCATGACCTGCAGTTGCAGGACCAGGCATTCTTCCAGCGAACGCGCACCGATACCGGGTGGGTCGAAGGACTGCAGCAGGTGCAGGGCAGCCTCGAGTTCCGTTGTCTCGATGTCCAGCGTATCGGGCAGCCAGGTACGGATGTCGTCGAGTGTGTCTGGCAACCAGCCACCGTCGTCCAGGGCATCGATCAGAACCTGCACGAGGGCCTTGCGACGCTCGTCGGCCGGCTGGAACGTCAGCTGTTCGAGCAGGTGGTCGCGCAGCGTGACCGGGGCCGCTTCCTCGAACACCATGTCATCGTCATAGGCCGGTGCTGCCGGGCCGGCATCGGCCAGTTCCAGCAAGGGATTTTCGTCGGCCAGTCGGACCACCTCTTCGTGCAGCGCAAGCGTCGACAGTTGCAGCAGTCGCAGGGACTGCCGCAACTGCGGTGTCAGCGACAGGCGCTGGCCGAGCTGGAGCGAAACGGAAAGCTGGCTCATGGGGTGATCACGGCGCGGAGGTAGGCGTCAGTTTGCATGCGGCATCTTAATAACACGGCTTGACGATTTGGGATAGCTGGGTAGGCATAATCATGCTATAAACGAGAACAAGTGAGATTTGCCTTTCTTCGATATATGTATATCTGTATCTGCAATGCCGTGACCGAACGGCAGGTTAATGCCAGTGTAGCGCGAGGGGCCCGGACCCTGTCCGACCTGCAGGCCGACCTGGGTGTTGCCACCTGCTGCGGCTGCTGTGCCGAGATGGCCGAAAGCTACCTGCCGTGCGCCTCTGCCTGTGCGTGCGCAGGTGGTTGTTGCGAGTGTGCAACGACGCTGCCGGCTGCACCTGTCGTCGAATCCGGCCCGACCCGTGGCGAGCGGTTGCAGGATCGGCTGGGTTTTGCCCATGTCCTGGAGGCTGTTCCCGCCCTTTGAACGGCGGCAGGCCGCATGGGCACACGCATGGCTTTGCAGTGTTTCGCAAAGCCAGAGTCATTCTCGTTTTCCCGTCGCTTACCGCTACGGCTTGCAAAGCCGTTTATCACCTGCATAGTCCGGCTGTACCCTGTCCCGTTTGGATGATAGCCTGCGTATATGGTCCGCGCCGCTACCAGGCGTCGTGGCGTTCAAACACGGCACAGGAGCGATATCATGCAAGGCGACAAAAAGGTCATTCAACTCTTGAACCAGCAGCTCAAGAACGAGCTGACGGCCATCAACCAGTATTTCCTGCATGCGCGGATGCTCAATCACTGGGGCTTCGACCGGCTCGGCAAGCACGAATACAAAGAGTCCATCGAGGAAATGAAGCACGCCGACAAGCTGATCGAGCGGATCTTCGTGCTCGATGGCCTGCCCAACCTGCAGGACCTGCACAAGCTGCGCATCGGCGAAGACGTGCCCGAGATCCTGTCCTGTGACCTGGCGCTGGAAACCATTTCCCAGGCCACGCTCAAGGAAGGCATCGCCCACTGCGAATCGGTCCAGGACTATGTGTCGCGAGACCTGCTGCAGAAATTGCTGGACGAGACGGAAGAACACATCGACTGGCTCGAGACCCAGATCGATCTGGTCGGTGCGGTTGGCCTGGCAAACTATCTGCAGAGCCAGATCGGCGACGACTGAACACGGCAAGTGCTGGCGTGATCCAGCACGGTGCCGTACTGGCGGCCTGTTATGGCTGAATGGGGCCCCGCATGGTCATATGGCCGGCGGGGCCTCGGTCTGGAAAGCTCGGGAATCAGAGTTCCGTGATCTTGCCATCACGGATGGTCAGGACGACACCGTCATAGATGGGGGTGCGCGATGGGGTTTGCGTCAGCACACCATTGCCCAGGACGGTGGGCAGGTCACGGATTTCCGAAAGAGCCTTGCGGATCGCTGCGGGGCTGTAGTCCGGCCCTGCGTTTTGCACGGCTGCCGCAGCGGTTTTCAGGTTGGAATAGCCGATGGCTGCGAATGTATCAGGCTCGATACCGTATTTTGCCTTGTAAGCCTGAATGAAAGCCTGGTTCTGGGGCGTCTGGCTACCGATGAAGTAATCGGATGGGAAGATGACACCTTCGACAGCCGTGCCGCCGACCTTCAGGAACTGGTGTGAGGCGGCAGAAGGTGTGCCGAGGATGCGCACCGAGTCGGGCAGGCCTGCCTGGCGAGCCTGGATGATGATATTGGCTGTGGTTTCGCCTGTGGTCGAGATCACCAGTGTGTCGATATCCTGCGCTGCAATCTTGGTCACGATGGCGCTGAAGTCGGTATCCGAGCCGACGATGGTTTCTTCCAGGACGGTTTCGACTCCCGCTTGTTCGAGAGGGCGCTTGATGCCGTCTTTCTGCTGCAGATAGGATTCGTTGTCGCGATTGAAAACATAGGCCGCGCGTTTGGGCTGGTAGTCCTTGATGTAGCGCAGCGCCAGGCCTTCGACGATCTTGGCGGGCGCGGCGTTGGCCTTGAATATCCAGTCGCCAATGATGGCCACGTCACCCGACGCCTGTGTCAGTGCCGGAATTTCCTTGCTTTGCGCGATGGGCAGGTAAGCCTGGGCTTCGACTGTGGAGGTCGGACCCAGGATCAGGACGGCCTTGTCGGTATTGATGAAACGATTGACGAGGTTGACTGCCTGGTTCTTGTCACTGGCAGTATCTTCGATCAGCAGTTTAAGGCGGGCGTTACCGAGTTCCCCGGAACGTGCGACTTCCTCGGCGGCAAGTTCGATGCCGTTGCGGGCAGGCAGGTTTGCGAAAGCAAAAATGCCGGACGATGAGACGGGCACGCCGACGATGACCTCATGGGGTGTGTCGGCATGAACCGGGCTGAAGGGAGACAGTGTGGCCAGTGTCAGCAAGGCCAGCCAGGGTTTCTTGAACATGATGGTTTCTCTTGTAAAAAGGAACGGAAAAGGAACTGGGGTCAGGCGGGGAAGATGGTTTCGGCAACTGCCGGCAAGTAGTGCTCACGGATACGGGGATCGTTGCGCAATGCGCCGCTGTGGCCGGTCAGGACGACGCGGCCCTGCTCCATGACATAGGCGCGATCACTGATGTCCAGGGCAAGGTCTGCGTTCTGTTCGACCAGCAGGATCGTCAGGCCGGTCTGGCGCAGCAGGCGCAAGGTATCGAAGACCTGCCGCACGATGATGGGGGCCAGCCCCAGGCTGGGTTCATCGAGTACCAGCAGTCTGGGCCCGCCCATCAGCGCCCGGCCAATCGCCAGCATTTGCTGCTGTCCGCCGCTGAGCGTGGCAGAGGATTGGTGCCGGCGCTCATGCAGGATGGGAAACAGCGCATAGATGTCTTCGAGAACATGGGTAGGCTTGCGTGTGCCCAGCGCCTGTCGGCCCAGCAACAGATTGTCTTCCACACTGAGCGGACCCAGGACACGCCGGCCTTCCGGAACCTGCAGCAGGCCTTCCCGTGCGATGCGGTCGGGACGCCAGTTGTCAATGGGCTTGTCCCCGAACAGAATCCGGCCGGCGACCGGGCGCAGCAGGCCACTCACCGTATTCAATAACGTGCTCTTGCCGGCACCATTGGGCCCGATCAGTGCGATCAGTTCGCCCGTATCGACTTGCAGACTCGCGTCGTGGACTGCCTGGATCCGGCCATAGTGGGTGGCAACGCCATTCAGTTCCAGCAGCATGTTCAGCCTCCCAGGTAGGCCGCAACAACGTGGGCCTGTGCGCGTACTTCATGAGGATCGCCGGAGGCGATCAGGCATCCGGCATCGAGCACATGCAGCACCTGACATAGCGACAGCACGAAGCGCAGGTTGTGTTCGATCAGCAGGACCGCCAGACCATCCTCGGCGAGGCTGGTGAAAATTTCTCCCAGTGCATCCGCTTCGCGATCATTCATTCCGGCGACAGGTTCGTCCAGCAGCAGCAGGCGTGGCTGCGAGGCCAGGGCACGCATCATCTCGACCCGGCGCTGGTGGCCGTAGGACAGGTTTCCTGCGGGTGTCAGGGCGTAGGCCAGCATGCCGAAACGCTCCAGCAGCGTGGCGGCCTGTTCGCGCAGTCGTGCCGTTTCCCTGCGCGCCGAGGGCAGGCCCAGCAAGGCTGCCGTGAGACTGGCGCGCTCGTGCCGATGGAAGCCTGCGACGACATTGTCGAGCACGCTGGCATCTTTGAGCAGACGTATCGTCTGGAAGGTCCGCGCGATGCCTTGCCTGGCGACAGTGTCCGGCTCCAGTCGCGAGATATCGCTGTTGCCCAGGTGAATGGTGCCTGTTGTTGGAAACAGCAGACCGCTGATCAGGTTGACCAGGGTGGTCTTGCCTGCGCCATTGGGTCCGATCAGGCCCGTGATATGACCCGGGCTGACAGTCAGGCTGACGTCACTGACCGCATGGAGCCCACCGAATGTGCGGCTGACATGTTCCAGTTTCAGCCCGCTCATGCCGATGCCTCCTGCTGGCGTCGGGCGGCACGCCACAGTTGCCAGCGCTGCGCCAGCGTATCGACGATGCCGTAGGGCCAGTAGATAATCACCAGTACCAGCAGTACGCCGTTGAACGCCAACCGGTAGTCGGCAAGCGGACGGGCGACTTCCGGCAGCAGGGTCAGGATGGCAGCTCCAACGAGCGGGCCGGCCAGTGTGTTGCGTCCGCCCAGCACGACAAAACTGAGTGCCGCGATAAGCAGTGGGAAACCGAAATCTTCCGGCACCAGGGAATAGTTTCTATACGCCATGAGCCCGCCTCCGAGTCCGCCCAGTGCGCCACTCAGCAAGAAAGCCAGTCGTTGGTGACGGACGACGGAAATACCCAGCGAAACGGCGACGGTTTCATCTTGCCGGATGGTATCGAAGGCTCGGCCGATCTGGTGAGAAGACAGGGTGCGCAGCAGGTACAGGATCAGTGCTGCCACAGCCAGCAACTGCCATATTTCGACCAGCCGTGGAATGCCGTTCAGGCCGAGCGCGCCGCCCGTCAGCGACTCCCAGTACAGACCGATCGACATGACGATCTGTACGAAAGCCAGGGTTGCGATGGCCTGGAAGACTCCGCGCAGGCGGGCCAATGGCCAGGCCAGTGCGATACCGGCCAGTGCGCCCAGCAGTGCTGCTGCGCACAGCCCGGCCCAGGCGGGTATCCCGTAGCGTACGCTCAGGAGCGCGGCGGTATAGGCACCCAAGGAGGCAAAGCCGGCCGTCGCCAGGGAGAAAACGCCTGATTTCAGGGCAATGTATTGGCTGTAGCCCAGGATGGCGTTGACCAGTATCAGTTCGAAAACGGACAGATGTCCCAGTATGAAGCTGTTCATGTGCGTACGACCCGGGTTTCGATATGCAGTTTTCCGAACAGGCCTGAGGGGCGCAGCAGCAGGATGCTGAACAACAGGCTGTAGATGATGGCGTCTGACAGCGACGAACTGAGATAGCTGACGGTAAACGTCTGGATCAGTCCGAGCATGAGGCCGCCCACCAGCGCACCGCCGATACTGCCCAGACCGCCCAGCACGATGACGACAAAGGCGCGCAGCAGATATGGTTCTCCCATCAGGAAGTGGACGGAATTGAACGCGAGCCCGATGATGACGCCAGCGGCCCCGGCCAGTGCACCGGAGATGAAGAACGTCTGGAAATAGACCCGGCCAGGACGGATGCCGAGCAGCGTGGAGGTTTTTTCAGAAATGGCCACAGCACGGATCTGTCGGCCGAAATCCGTGTAAAACAGGAACAGCAGCAAAGCCAGTGCCAGAGACAGCGACAGGACGATGATGACGATCTGCAGCAGGCTGATGCGCAGCCCCCAGAACTGAAGGATGAGAATCGGGAAGGTGCCGAACGGGAAGCGCATGATCTGGGTCTGGGAGACGGTTTGCCCTATGCTCATCAAGACCTGAGCGACACCCAGTGACGCGATGATGGCGGCAAACTCCGAGGAACCTCGGCGGCGCAATGGCCGCAGTGCAAACCAGTCCACCGCGACACTGACCAGTCCTGCTGCCAGCATGGCGACCGGCAACGCGACCCAGAGCGGCAATCCTGCTGCCGTGACGGCGTACAGGCCCACAAAGGCACCCACCATGAAAATGGCGCCATGGGCCAGGTTCAGTACGTGCAGGACACCGAATATCAGTGTGAATCCCAGTGCAAACAAGGCATAAGTGCTGCCTGTGACCAGGCCATTGATGAATTGCTGGAAAATCATGATGACGATGATGCAGGCTGTGGAGCGGGGAGCGAAGGATCAGGCCTCATTGCGATGACGCCACAATTCCCAGCCGAAGCGGGCGCGCACGCCGATGTCCAGGAATGGCCGGGGGGGCAGGGCGGCGACCTGTCCCAGTGACTCATAGATGGGCAGCAGGGGGTTGTCTTCGCCGCTGGCCTTGTCGGCGATGAGCGTGCCGGAGATCGTGCCCTTGGTCCAGCCCAGGCCGTTGTCGCAGGCCGCAGCATAGACATTGGGTGCGACCTGGCCGAAAGCCGCTCCCCCATTGCGTGAAAAGCAGATAAAACCATTCCAGGTGTGTTCTATCGTGACCTTCCGGAGCGCAGGAAACCAGCGATTGAACAGTGCCTGATGCTCGGTTGCGACCTGCTGGCGCGAAGCATCATCGCGTACCAGACGTGGCTCGTAACTCATGTTTTGCCGGATCAGGATGCGTTGATCTCGTGTGCGTCTGGCGGTGACGCCGACAAAGGCATTGGCGGGTGTCAGCCCCCAACTGGGCAGGCCCTCGAGGGCCGCTTGTTCGCCTGAGTCAAGCGGGCGGGTCAGGCTGGCATAGGCGGCAATGGGAATCAGGTGGTGCCTGTAATAGCCGAACTGGCCGAGAAACACATTGGTCGCAAGGATCAGTTTTCCTGCGCGGATGGTACCCCCGGGCGTGGTCAGGCGAATGTCCGGGGCGGTCTGAAGGGCTGTGACCGGGGTTTTCTCATGCAGGGTGACATTTGATGGCAAGTTATCGGCCAGGCCACGGGCCAGTGCCGCTGGATTGACCAGTACGGCCCCCGGCGTCTGGATGGCCGCGGCGAAATGTCCAAAGCCGATACGATTGCGCAGCGCCTGGCCGTCGATCCATTCATGAGGTTCGTCCAGCGCCTGCAGTGTTGCCCGGGTCGGCTTCAGGATGGTTTCAATCCCCTCGGCGGACACCGCGCCATGCAGCTTGCCTGAGGCATCCCAGTCGCAGGCAATATGATGGCGTTCGACCAGCGAGGAGAGACTTGAGATGGCAGCGCGGGCAAGCCGGATATGATCGCGTGCTGCAGAGAGCTCTCCCAGTGAACTGCCGACATTGTGTGGCGTGTCGATGATGAAACCCGCATTGCGACCCTGCGCACCTTGTCCGACTTCATCAGCCTCAAGCAGGAGGATGGTGTCGCCGGGGTGCAGCTCACCGAGGCGTCGTGCAGCAGCCAGACCTGCCTGGCCGGCCCCGACGACCACCCAGTCGGCATCCCTGTCCTGCGTGAGTGCAGGTCGGGTTGTGCGTAATGGCAGAATGCGGTTCCAGCCGTTGGTTGTATCGTTGGCCGGGATGATGCTGACCGTTGCCATGAGTGTTCCTTGCGCGCCGGATGCTGATCGGTATCCGCACGACGTGCATGCAGGAAACCATTGTTTCGAAGCAGGAATCCTACGAGCCTGGGCAATGGAAATGAACGGAAAGTTTTTTATATCTTAATTACAAACAAATTCTTTTAATTGCATTTGCTCGCCATGAGATGCATGTCACTACGCAGGGCGCAGTCTTTGGGCTTTTCTATGCCTTTCAAAAAATCCGGGTATAATGCTCGGCTACGCGACCGTAGTTCAATGGATAGAATTAGAGTTTCCGAAGCTCTCGATACAGGTTCGATTCCTGTCGGTCGCGCCATTCTTAAATCTTGCCTTCAGAGTGTGCTAAAGCCTTGAAAGGTAAGGAAAAGATAGGGGTTCTAAGTCCCTCTTTTTTCGTGTATGCCAAGTGGTCGGCAAAGGCCAGTTTCAGCACTGTGCGCTTATCCCCAGTCGGTCGGAAACCCATAGGTTACAAGGGCTTGCGAGGAAATCGAAAGCGGTTCTAAGTGTTTCGTCGAAGCTGCGTACTGGACGCCCGCAACGGGCGATGCTTTAAGCCAGCACGATCTTCCTGCCTCCAGACTCTTGATGCGTTTTTCGTAGGCCGCGATCACGGACGGCACGGACGCATCTGCGATACGGTCAAGGAACTCTCCACCTGCTCGCTGATCTTCGCCAGCTCGGCCTTGAGCGTCTTGGAACGGGCCGCACCCATGGCAAGGCGATGGTCCCACAAATCCTTGAACATGGCCCGCGCAGCTTGCAAGAGGTTGGCCGAGGGCTGCATCTCTTTCAGCAAATCCTCAAACTGCCGGATATTGACTCTAATTCCCGCGCAAGCACCCGACGCTTTGCAAGCAAGATATTGCGCTTGCCGGGCGTCGTGATGGTGGCTTGTTCCCGCACCATTAGCCCGGATGAACGCCTGTCCGGCCTTTGCTGCCGTTTCTGGCTCGAGGCGCTTGGGCTGGCAAGCCGGGTTTCTGGCTCCTTCTCTGGCGTTACGGCCCCTGTGGGGTGACTGACTCACGCAAACCTCTGTGCTTGTCCTGCTTTCGCAAAGGCCGCACAGGGCGGCCTCCGAATAGCTAAGGAGGCGACGATGAACAAGTGTAGTCCGACCATCCACGACCTGAACTGCAAAAGCGTCAGCGAATTGCGGGTAATATTTCGCCACGCTGCGAGTGTTGCTGCGTCTGGACAACATCCCGACTGCGAACGCAAGGCTGCCCGGCAGACCTGCGAGAACATCCGGCGCTGTCTTGTCATGAAGGTGCCGCATCCTTAAGGATGGGGGCCTTCCTGCTAGCGCGGCCCCTGTAGCGAAAGCCTGCGGGGGCCGTAACTCGCCTCCAATTTTTTAGCCCGATAGGGGGAAGTGATTGACGGGCTTCTGCCTATATGTAAGTATATGCAGATGATGATTTCTTACTCCTCAGAACAAATATCTACAGCAGAAGTTGCAGAGCGTGCAGGCATTCATAAGGACACGCTGCTACGTTGGTTACGTCGTGGTTTGGTCCCAGAGCCGAGCAGGGATCGGCGTGGGTGGCGTTATTTTTCGTCAGCAGAGACGGCGGCGGTAGTCGCGTTAGCGCGGCGCACTTCAGACGTAGAAAGTCCTGTGTATGTTGAAACGCTGCCTGCCGGGTTCGCGGCTCTTAAAGCGATTGATTGGGATTTTACGAACGCAAAGACGAATTATCTCACACACGGAATTCACCCCTATCCTGCAAAATTTATCCCTCAAATTCCTAACGCCCTTATTCAGGAGCTTTCAAGCGTGGGAGATACCGTTGGAGATATATTTTGCGGTAGTGGCACGACAATTGTCGAGGCGCTTACGCTCAAAAGGAATGCTGTCGGAATTGATGCAAACCCACTTGCCTGCCTAATCGCACGAAGTAAGACGGGTATCATCAATGAAGACGATATTGCGGTCCTTTCGGAGGTGTCTCAAGTCAGCCGACAACTGAGCGATTCTATTTTTGCGGCTACGGATGCGAATGATATGTTTTCTTCGCAAATTTTTCGCTCCGATGGGTGGCGGCCAGGCTCTCCAAGACACGATTTTTGGTTTGAAGCGCACGTTACAGAAGAGCTTGCTGAGGCGTTGTCTTATTGCCGCGCAATCAAAGCATCAAAAGCCAGAGATTTGGCTTTGACTGCGTTTTCGTCGATTGTTGTAGCGGTTTCGCGGCAAGATTCTGATACAAGATACGTTCGTCGCGAGAAGAATATCCCGCCCGGTGAAACGTTACGCCGTTTTGCTCGTGCAGTTGATCAAGTTACCCACGCGGCGTCTGAACTCTCCGAGTTGGTAGAGGAGCGCTTTAAGTGTGATGTGATTGCGCAAGATTTGCTGTCAAATCCAAAAACGCCGTTGATGGATTTAATGGTATGTTCTCCTCCCTATCCAAATGCCTATAGTTACCACTTGTATCACAGGACGCGCATGAACTGGCTTGGTATGGATCAGCCTCGATTTAAGCGTGAGGAAATTGGCAGTCATAGAAAATACAGCAGCAACAGCAAGAATGGGTCCACGGTCGAAACCTTTCGATCTGAGTTCACGGCGATATTGAGTTGGCTTTCAGGAAATCTAAAGCGCGGCGGATACGCCTGTTTCGTCGTGGGAGATTCAACGCTTAAGGGCCAACGCATAGACAATGCCAGCCTGATCTCTGAGGCTGGAATCACTGCGGGATTTAGAGAGGTTGCCCGTATCGACCGAACTATGCAATCGACAAAGAAGGCTTTTAATCCGGCGCACGGAAAAATTAAAACAGAGCAAATATTGATTTTGGAAAATGTAGGAGAAGCATCTTGAAGCAAGTTCGATGCCGGATAAAAAATTACATCCAACCCTTTGAAAAGGTGCTGGCTCTACAGGAGCTTGAGTCATTGACAGGCTCTCAATCTATGCAGGTCGCCGAAGATGGCGATTATCTCGTTGAAACGACTCGGCAAGCAGGCAAGCTCGCGGAGCGCTTGGCCTATTGGGAGGCTGTCGCGTCCAAATCGTCGTCCTTCGTTACGACGCAGTCACTGCGCGAATCTACGGTCAACGTGGTTCGGAATGGAATTGACCTTGACGCGCTGAAAAAAGCATTGCCATTCAAGGACGAAGTGCCACTCCCTAATCGGCGATGTTTGCGTTATGGCACGCATGGGGTGCATGAATACCGGGGGAAATTCTTTCCGCAACTTGTGCGCTCCCTCATTAACATATCGGGAACGGCACCGGGAGGTGTTGTTGCTGACCCAATGAGCGGCAGCGGTACAACTGTCGCTGAAGCAAAGCTTTTGGGATGCCGTGGTCTAGGGTTGGATATGAACCCTCTGTCCGTGTTCATCGGGAATACAAAATCTGAATTATTGAGTGCCGATCCTGCGGAGTTAAAAGCGGCTTATCTTCAAGTCCGTGAAGCAGTATTAAAGCCGGAAGAACGGGGGCAGGCTGCGTTGACTTACCTAACGTCCTTGCCGAAGGAAGATCGGGAGTATCTGGAAAATTGGTTCGATAAGGATGTTCTTATTGGACTTGACGATATTGCGCAGATACTCGAAACCGTCAAATATGGGCCAGCCAAAAATATGATGTGGGTGGCGTTGAGCAATATTCTTCGGTCAGTATCTTGGCAAAAGCTAGAAGATCTTCGGGTTAGAAGAGATGTTCGGCTTGATATCGAAATTGATCCTAAAAAAGAGTTTCTCGAAGAGCTTGCGCGTTCGATCCGTGCAGTGCTCGCGTTTCTCTATCAGAATGGTCCTGTTGAAAACGTCGAACATTCTATAACGAATGGAGATGCTCGCAGATGCGGGGATGTCTGGGAAAAATATAGGGGTGCAGTTGATGTCGTCATTACGTCGCCGCCTTATGCAACGGCACTTCCGTACTTAGATACAGACCGCTTGAGTCTCTGCTATCTTGGATTGCTCCCGCGCCCTGAACATCGCGTCCGCGATCAAAAAATGATCGGGAATCGGGAGGTTACTAAACGCCTTCGCGAAGAATATCTGGAACGCCTAGAAAGGGAGGGGAAAGAGCTTCCGAGTTCGGTGCGCAAGTTAATCCAAAAAATTGAGGGATTGAATAAGGGCACTGACGCTGGTTTCCGGCGTCTGAACTTGCCTGCCCTCCTTTCCAAGTATTTTTTTGATATGCGGGATGTACTGTCTGGAATTCATGATTCCCTTAAGCCCGGAGGGATAGCCTATGTCGTCGTCGGCAATAATCACACCATTGCAGGCGGCGAGCGAGTTGATATTTGGACGACTGGCCTCTTGACTGATATTGCATCAGGGTTGGATTTTGAAATACAAGAGCCGATTTCGATGGATATGCTGGTGTCGCGAGACATTTTTAGGAAAAACGCAATGACATCGGAGAGCATCTTGGTGTTTCAAAAACCGAGGCTATAAATAATTCCACTGTTTTTGAGAGTTTCGTACCCCTCTGGTGCAGAGGGCGATGTATTGGTCATAGCGAGATGTTCCTTGCGGGATAATCTCTGCATAGTATGTGAATCCGCCGATGCCATCGGCGCGTTCTAGATAAAGGATATCGCCAATAACACCGGCGCTGCGAATATTCTCACTGCGAATGCGCACGTCTTTTTTGCTCGGGTTGTACCAGATAGAAACCGGGAAGGTGCTGCCGCCAAGTCTGACCATGACATTGGGCCTGTCCATTTTGCCGTAACTATTTTGGTCAATTGTTCCCGTCCACCCTGTGTCGGGTACAAATGCGTCAGGCCACCCCCAGAATTCTGGGTCGTAATCGCGACACACTAAGGGGATGAATATCTCCGGGGACCTGCGCTGCTTTCCCCTTGTTGTTTGTCCAACGCCAACATCGGTCTTTTGAAGTGTCATAAGAAAGACTTGGTGGTTTCCTCCTTGGGGCGCGGCCGGGGGGAGTGTCTCGACTGTGAGTGTTTCCGCTTCTTCTGTATCTGCAAGTACGGCTTCGTCATCAGGCGATGGCGGTGCAAATTCCGGGTCGGGGAGGCTGGCTCTAGGGGCGGCGGGGACTGAATGGCGTTTGAACATCGAAGCCACTGAGTCATATTGCTTTGACGCTGCTTCCGCCGTTCTTTCGGCTCGTGCTGCGGCCTCATCTGGCAGTTGCTTTTGAAGGACTAATTCTGTTATCAGATCATTGGTCAGGCGGTAACAGAGACCTTCTTTCTGGCTACTCCATTCTTGCAATGTTTCCTCAACGCGTTGAAGAAGGGCTGAGTCAGTTTTGTCTTGTAGATCAAGAATGACATGGAGACCCGCTTCGTAGTTTGTAAACAACCCTCCCTCGGTCAGGTTTCCGGAGCCTATAACTAATTTAGCCTGCGTATCATTTTTGAAAAGATAGACTTTCGGATGGAATGTTGAACTATTTGCATTGTGGAAAACGAAGATTTCACCTGTGTCCTGAACCGCGCTTAACAGGTCTTGAAGCCCTTCGACGGTTGTCCCACCAGCGTCAACTCCCGCAGTGATGACCACATTCCCACCACGCTGCACAAATTCGGACAATGGCTTCTGAATGTGTTTGGTTCCAGAGCGTTTTATGAATGCAATTGCAGCGCGGAAATGGGTCCACTGAGGATCGGTTAATGATTCAGTCAAAAAATTGCCAAGGCGAAACGGGTCTTCCGGGTGTGTTACGAAGCTAATTGCCATGTCATGCGCCTATTTTGTAGAAATCGTTCGAGTCGTTGCGCAATGATACATTTCATGGCGGAACCGTTCAATGCGGATGCTTGGTCAGGTTTTTGATGGCGGTTCCGATTCGGTTTAGCGGCGTGTTGAGCTGCGTCGTTGATGGCTGCTGAGCGTGCCGCAGACAGGTTTACGCGCATCCAATCCGCGCAGGGTTGCCTCGAACGCGGCAATCGTGACCTGTTCGCGGGGCGGCGGGTTGAGGCTCAGGGAAAACAGGAATTGTTTGGCCCGTGTGTCCCGGCTGGCTGCTTTGATCTCCCGAAATGCGCCGTGCAGATCGTCGGCGGAAAAGCCGCGAAGGTCGTGTACCTCGATATGCTCGTTGTCGCGAGTGTTTAGAAGGTGTGCTGCAAGCTGGCTTGCGCCGCCGCGTTGGCTGCCTTTGAGAATCATGGCTGGCTCCGCAAGCCGAGGGCCAGAATCAGCGTGTCCCGCATCCCGCGAACATCCCGGCAGGCTTCATCCAGCGCCTGTCCGGTTTCCTGCGTGACCGGAAGCGACCCCGTATGGGTGGCCTTGGCAAGCTGTTTCAGGTTGTTGGACAGTCTGGCCTTACCCAGTTCGCCGAGTAGGCGGGTAAGGGCTTGATCGTCCCTTGTGGGTTGTCTGGACGTGCGCCGGGGGCTTCGTTCGACTTTGGCGAGTAGCTGTGACCGGATATACGCTCCAAGCGGCATATTTCCGGCACGGCACAGCAATTCCGCTTTTTCTTCGGAGGTCAGGTGCAAGGAAAACGGTGGCGGGGCTTTGGCGCGTCGGGTCCGGGCGGCGTTGTGTTCGGCGGCATCCCGGAATTCTTCGGTGATGGGCGGGCGGTCTAGGCTCATGGCTTGCCTCCCTTGTTCGGGGGCAGCGCCGGGGAGTTAATGCGTTTGAGTTCGGTATCCCAGTTTGCCAGTTCCTCTAATATCTCGTCCTGAAGGTTCGATGTGTCTCCCTCAGGTCGCGCCAGAACATCACCGAGGCAATCGCCTCGGGCACAGACCCGCTGCATGTCAGACATGAGCGGGTCTTTGTTTTTCTTGATGATTGGCGCAGGGGGCCCGGGCCGAGCCAGATGCGTGAATCTGCTATAAAAACGGCTGACGTCTCTTTTTCAGGATGGTGCATGTCCGTTCAAGTCTTTAGCCGTCGTGTGGTGGCCTTGTCGTTGGTGGTGCTGGTTTCAGGTTGTTCAGTGATCGATCTGGGTGGCAGCAGTAGCCACAGCGGCAGTAGCGCCGACACGCGCACCGAGTGCCAGCGCAATCCCGGTCCCTGCATGTACGAGGGGCCCTATGAGGTTGGTGAGCGAGACTACGCCGAAGAAGAGGCCCGCCGCCTGAACCGGGCCGAGTACGAGCGGTTGTTGCGCAACGCAGGCAAGTAGCCCGGCTGGCGGTTCGTTCATTCTGCATTCATCCGGCCTGTCGTATAACGCCGGCTGGAGGTGTATCGATGAGATCGAGCAGAAAGCGGATATCGTACGGTGGCGTGGTGGCCGCGCTGTGCTGTGGCCTGTTGGTGCTGGCTGCCGGGCCGGTGGCGGCAGGCGATGATGATCACGAGATTGCACGGCGCGCCCTCGAGGCGGGTGAGGTGCTGCCCCTGCGTACGGTGCTCGATATCGTGGAAAAACAGTATCCGGGACAGGTCGTGGAGGTCGAGTTCGAGCACGACGATGGTGAATTTCAATACGAGATCAAGGTGCTGCAGCAAGGTGGGCGGCTGGTCAAGCTGGACCTCGATGCGCGCACCGGCGAGATCGTCGAAGCCAAGAGCAGACAGCGCGACTGACGACGGAGGCAGGCATGCGTATCCTGGTGGTGGAAGATGAGCCGACCCTGGCCGGTCAGCTTGGGCAGGCACTGCGGGCGGCCGGCTATACCGTCGATACGGCAGGCAACGGGGGGGATGCCCATTATCTGGGGACCGTCGAATCGTTCGATGCCGTTTTGCTGGATCTCGGCCTGCCGGTGATGGATGGCCTCAGCGTGTTGCGGCGCTGGCGGGCCGAGGGGCGCAGCATGCCTGTATTGATCCTGACGGCACGCGACAACTGGTATGAAAAAGTCGCCGGCATCGATGCGGGAGCGGATGATTACCTCACCAAGCCATTTCACATGGAAGAGCTGCTGGCGCGCCTGCGGGCGTTGATCCGACGGGTCGGGGGGCATGCCAGTGCGCAGTGGCGCTGTGGTGCCATCGTGATGGATACGGCAGCGGCCCGGGTCACGGTCGAGGATCAGCCGCTGGTGCTGACCAGCCATGAATACAAGGTTCTGACCATCCTGATGCAGCACGCCGGCGAAGTGATTTCTCGAACCACGCTGAGTGAGCATATCTATGCACAGGATGCCGACCGGGACTCCAACACCATCGATGTGTTCATCGCACGCCTGCGCAAGAAACTGCCTGCCGGGACGATCGAAACTGTGCGCGGCATGGGTTACAGACTGGTGGTTGTCGATGCGGCCTGAGGCCATGGAGGGGCAGGACAATGGCGGGCAGAGTGCCCCGTCCCTGCGATGGCGCCTGCTGGCCGGTGCGGTCGCCTGGATACTGGTGTCGGTGGCGTTTGCCGGCTGGGGACTGAACTATCTGTTTACCCAGCATGCCACTCGGCAGTTCCAGGGAGAACTGGCCGTGCACCTCAATCAATTGACGGCGGCATTCCGGCTTGACGAGACCGGCCGCGCCGACCTGTCCATGCCATTGAGCGATCCTCGCCTGCAGCAGCCGCTGTCCGGGCTGTATTGGCAGATCGATCGGGTATCGGCCGAAGGCGCGACGTTGCAGGCCGGCGTGCTGCGCTCCCGTTCGACCTGGGATCAGATGTTGCCGGCACCATCGGACAAGGCGGGTGGCGAACCGGACGGGGATGTTTTCTACGAGACAGGTTCCGGTGCCCTGCCTGCGCTAGGGCTGCTGGCCCGTACCGTCGAGGTCGGCGAGAACCTGCAGCCAGATATCCGCTGGCGGCTGATCATGGCTTCGGATCGCAGCAACCTGACCGGGCCGGTGGCACACTTCACGGGCATGATGATCATTGCGCTGGGCATGCTGGCACTGGGCATGGCGGTCGCGGCCGTCATCCTGGTGCTGGGCGGATTGCGCCCACTGGATATGCTGCGTCGCCGCCTGGCTGATGTCCGAGCCGGCCATGTGGTGCATATTCAGGGCCGTTTTCCCAGCGAGATCCAGCCGCTGGTGGATGAGTTCAACGGGGTGCTGGCGACCAATGCCGAAATCGTCCAGCGGGCTCGCACGCAGGCCGGCAATCTGGCGCATGCCGTCAAGACACCCTTGACGGTGCTGGAGAATGCCGCACATGAACAGGACAGTCCGTTTGCCCGGCTGGTGGCCGAGCAGACCGATGCGGCTCGGCGTCAGATCGACTGGCATCTGGCACGGGCGCGGGTAGCGGCGGCCATGCAGGCGGGCGGCATGCGTACCCCGCTGGCCCCGGTGCTGCAGGCGCTGGCGCGAACCATGCGTCGCCTTCATGCGGACCGGCAACTGGATATCGAGGTGTCGGTGCCGGACGAACTGATCGCCTTTTGCGGTGAAGAACAGGATCTGCACGAAATGCTGGGCAACCTGCTGGACAATGCCTGCAAATGGGCTGCGGGTCGGGTACGGGTGTCCGGATATCGGCAGGAAAACTGGCTGATGCTGCACGTCGATGATGATGGCCCAGGGTTGCGGCAGGAGGATCGCCAGGCAGTTTTCCAGCGAGGCGTTCGCCTGGATGAACGCGTGCCCGGATCGGGGCTGGGGCTGCACATTGTCTTTGAAATGGTCGAACTCTATCAGGGCCGTGTCGTTGCCCTGGCTTCCCCGCTGGGCGGGCTGCGCATCGAACTCAGGCTGCCGGGAGATTGGACCAGACCATGTAGGCCCCCAGCAGTATCAGGCTGAGCATGAAACAGCGCCGGAACACGGCAGGTGACAACAGGCTCCGCAGATGCTGGCCTGCCGACATGCCGACCAGCGCCGGCAACAGCATCAGCAGGGAATGCCCCAGCGTGGTGAGAGGATAGCGCCCGTTCAGGTAGAGTCCGAGGCCCAGCGCCAGTGTCGAGACAGTAAACGAGATACCCATCGCCTGGATCAGGCCGTCGCGTCCGAGACGCAGGCTTTGCAGGTAGGGCACGGCAGGAATGACGAAGACGCCTGTTGCCGCTGTAATGAGGCCCGTGACCAGCCCGACCAGTGGTCCAGCCCAGCGTTCTGCGGAGGCGGGCAGCGATGGTTGCAGCCCTGCCAGTCCCCAGGCGGCATAAATCACCAATGTGGCTCCCAGTGCCAGCGCTGCCCAGGTGCCGGCAGGCGCACCCAGCAGCCAGGCACCTGCCAGCGTGCCGGCGCAGACGGCAATCTGCATTGGCATTAGGCGACGCAGCAACGGAGGCACGGTAGACCAGGGACGCAACTGCCAGACATTGGTGACCAGTGAAGGCAGGACCAGCAAGGCAGCAGCCTGCGCCGGCGGCATGGCCAGGGCCAGCAGGCCCATGGAGATGGTGGGCAGGCCCAGGCCGACCACGCCCTTGACAATCCCCGCCATGAAAAAGATGGCGGCGGCGAGCGTCAGCATGAAAAGCATATCGGGTGAGATGGACATGGCAGGCAACCGGCAGGAATGTGATGTTCAGGATTCTGGCTTGCCGGACGCTGCCTGAAAATGCGTAAAAAACGTAGTCAGGCTCAGTTTCTGCCTGAGGCTGATCGGGCTGTTGGCATGGTATGGTCATGTCCATGAACATCGACCTGACAGATCTGAGGCTGTTCCTGCATATCGACGAGGCCGGCTCCATCACGGCAGGGGCTCAGCGGGCCTGCATGACGCTGGCATCCGCCAGCGAGCGCGTACGCGGCATGGAAGCATCCGTGGGAGCGGCCCTGTTGCTGCGCGGCCGACGCGGCGTGATGCCGACCGAGGCGGGGCGCGCCTTGTTGCATCATGCTCGAGAGGTCATCCGCCAGATGGATTTGCTGGCGGACGACTTGGGTGAGTATGGAGAGGGTCGCAAGGGGATGGTACGCGTGCTGTGCAATACCTCCGCACTGAGCGAGCATCTGCCTGTGATGCTCAGTCGATTCCTGGCAACCCATCCCGGCATTTCCGTCGATCTCGAAGAGCGGGCCAGCCATGAGATCGCGGCTGCGGTTCGCAGCCAGGCCTGTGATCTCGGTGTCCTGTCCGATCTGGTCGACCTGTCAGGTCTGTCGGTCTGGCCCATTGCTCCGGATCCGCTGACACTGGTCGTGCCGGCGAGGCATGACTGGGCTGCACGGACATCCGTGTCACTGCATGAGGTGATGGCAGCGGAGTTCGTCGGGCTGGCGGGAGAGAGTGCATTGCAGCGTCATATCGTCCGTCAGGCACGCATGCTGGGGGGCGCGTTGCGTTTCCGGCTGCGAGTCGGCAGTCTGGATATGGTGTGCCGCATGGTAGGGCAGGGTATTGGCGTCGGCATCGTGCCGAAGGCAGTGGCACAGCGTTGTCGCCGTACTGCCGGGATCCGTTGCGTGCGGCTGGTCGATGCCTGGGCCGACAGGTCACTGGTGCTGTGTGCCCGTGACCTGTCGATCCTGCCGCTGTATGTGCGTCAACTGGCCGAGGTGGTGGCACCCGGCAGTGCCCGTTCGTAGCGCGCGACGTATTCGTCGAATGTCCCGGTATCGGTGCGTTCCAGCTCGACCTGTGCATCCAGCGATGTCAGTGCCATGGCCCGGTATTGGGCATCAAGGCCGGCCGGCAGCGGCTGTGCCCGCAGGGTATCTGCATGTCGGCGACTCAGCTCCAGCGCATGCTGATGCAGCGAGATGCCGCGTTGCTGCAGGTCATTGAGCACGCGTGCCGAAGGCGTCAGGTCTACCCGATCGATCTTGGCACGTTGCTGGGCGACGGCATCGGCATGACGCGTACCGCCGTTGGCGGCGTCCAGGTGCCGGGCACACAGCAGGATGCCATCCAGCAGTTGGTGCCCCCAGTCTGTCAGCACAATGGCTTCTCCGTTGCGTTCCAGCATCAGGCCGGGGCGTCGGCCGGCTTCGACCACCGTCTTGAAATTGTCGGCACTGGTCTGGCAAAAGCCCGCCGGTCCGCAATGCGGGCTATCGAGCAGGGCGCAGTACAGCAGGAAGGCATCCAGGAAATGGCTGGTGGTGGCACCGATACCAAACGGCTCGTAGGGATCGAGATCCAGGCAGCGCACCTCGATGTACTGGATGCCCCGTTCGGACAGCGCCGTGAGTGGACGTTCACCGCGTGCGGCGGTCTGCTTGGGGCGGATGGCCGAGTAGTATTCGTTCTCGATCTGCAGGATGTGTGTGTTGAGCTGGATCCATTCGCCATCGCGATGGGTACCGATGGCTTCGTAGGCAGGCCAGGGCTCGGTCACTGCTTCGCGCAGGCGGGCGATGAATGTGTCGAGATCGTTGTAGCAGGGCTTGAGTCGAGACTGGGCCTCGTTCTGGTAGCCGAGGTCGCTCATGCGCAGGCTGGTGGCGTGCGGCAGGAACCAGGTGTCGCGATCCAGGCGCTGCAGATGGTGCGGGCGGCCCTCCAGGAAGCAGGCCGAAGCGGCCGGTGAGGCACCGAAGAGATACATCAGCAGCCAGCTGTAGCGGCTGAAATTGCGGATCAGCGCGATGTAGGCACTGGAGCGGCGAGCCCTTGGGGTATCGCCTGGGTAGCCCAGCGTGTCCCAGAAGGCCTCGGGCAGGGAGAAGTTGTAGTGCAGCCCGGCAATGCACTGCATGATCTTGCCATAGCGTTCGGCCAGCCCCCGGCGATAGACGTGCTTGAGCATGCCGCTGTGCGACGTACCGTACCAGGCAATCGGGATCTGTGCCTCGCCCGGCAGGCTGGCGGGCATGGAGTGGGCCCAGAGCAGTTCGGTGCCCAGGTTCTGCTGGACATAGCGGTGCGTGGTACCCAACTCGTCGAACAGGGCGTCGGTTGTGCCGTGGACGCCGGTGATCAGTTCGAGCAGGGCTTCCGAATAATCGGTGGTGATGCGGGGGTGCGTCAGCGCCGATCCCAGGCTGGCTGCATGCGGCGTCATGGCCAACTGGCCGGTGCCGTCGGTGCGCAGGCCTTCGCGTTCGATACCGCGCTGGATGCCGGTCAGCAGGGCCGGGTGGGCGTCCAGGCTTTCCAGCCGGCGATGTAGGGTGTCAGCAGTCACAGTCGTATTCTTCGGTCATTTGATCGGCCGATTTTACTCGACCAGCCGCCTGCGGATGGCGCAGGCAACGGCAGCGGTGCGGTTGGCTGCATTGAGTTTGTTGCAGGCGCTCTGGATATGGTAGTCGACAGTGCGTTGACTCATCTGCAGGATGCGGGATGTCTCCCAACTGGTCTTGCCTTGCGCAATCCAGTTCAGGCAGTCGATTTCACGGGGGGAAAGTGGCTTCTTGATGTCCAGCGGCACGATGTGGCTCTCTTTTTGGCGTGGGTAGCAGGGGGATGCTGCGGTTGTGATTTTTTGAAAGACTATAACGAGGCCTGACAGATTTATTCTTGAAAATGATATGCATATCGCTTCATCACGTTACCGATGTCTGTCAGCAGGCTTGCCGCAGGGAGAAAGCGGTATCCATCCATGAGAAAGGTGCTGGATCTTTGATCTGGAAAGAGAAAATTTCACAGTATTGGTGATCGCCTGGATGATGTCGTATGTGTTTCATTGTGTGATTTTTACTGGGGGGATGGTTGCTTTTTGTAGCACATCAGCACCGGGCAGATCCGGTCTGCGATGGCCTGCGGGCAGCAGGGGCATTGGCCCGACGGCGTTTGCTGATGCTAGAATATTTGCCACATTCCGGCGCCGATTTGCCTGATCCGCTTGCGGGCGCCCCATAAATCCAGCTAAAGAGGTCCGTATGACCACACCTGCACTGCTCCCCGATCATGGAGCGACGGCTTCACTCGTTGATACCTGCCGCGTCCCTGCTGCATCTGCCATCGGCTCTGCCGGTGTCGTGACCCCCGAACGTATCGCTTTCGACGAACCGCTGCGGCTTGCCAGCGGTCAGGTCCTGCCTGCCTATGAACTGGTGGTCGAGACCTATGGCCAACTCAACGAGGCCCGCACCAACGCCGTACTGGTTTGCCACGCCCTGAATGCCTCCCACCATGTGGCGGGGATCGCCGTCGATGACCCCAAGGATATCGGCTGGTGGGACAACATGGTCGGGCCCGGCAAGCCTCTGGATACGGATCGCTTCTTCGTGATCGGCATCAACAACCTGGGGTCCTGCTTCGGCTCTACCGGGCCGACCAGCATCAATCCGGCCACGGACCGTCCCTGGGGGGCGGATTTCCCTGTGCTGACCGTCGAGGATTGGGTACATGCCCAGGCCCGTGTCGCCGACTATTTCGGCATCCAGCAGTTCGCCGCCGTGATGGGCGGCTCGCTGGGCGGCATGCAGGCCCTGAGTTGGGCCGTGACCTGCCCGGAGCGGGTGCGGCATTGCATCGTGATCGCCAGCACGCCGCGGCTGTCGGCGCAGAACATCGGTTTTAACGAAGTGGCCCGGCGAGCCATCATCACCGATCCGGACTTTCACGGTGGCCATTACTATGCGCACGACAGCGTGCCGGGGCGTGGTCTGTCCGTGGCCCGCATGATTGGCCACATTACCTATCTGTCCGATGATGATATGGCGCGCAAGTTCGGCCGCAACCAGCGGGCGGCAGAGGAGCGCAATGGCGATTATCGCTATGGCTACGATGTCGAATTCGAGGTCGAGTCCTATCTGCGCTACCAGGGTGAGAAATTTTCCCGCTATTTCGATGCCAACACCTATCTGCTGATTACGCGCGCGCTGGATTACTTCGATCCGGCCCGCACGACTGGCGGCGATCTGGCACGTGCATTGCAACCGGCCCAGGCCGGGTTCCTGCTGGTGTCGTTCACGACCGACTGGCGCTTTCCGCCCGAGCGATCACAGGAAATCGTGCGCGCCCTGCTCAAGAATGGCCATCCCGTGACCTACGCTGAGATCGATGCGCCGCACGGCCATGATGCCTTCCTGCTCGATGATGCGCGTTACCATGCGGTGGTGGCCGGCTATTATGATCGCATTGCCCTGGAACTCGGCCTGCCGGCACGGGTCAGGGCGGGAGACGTCCGTGCAGCAACCTGATTCCTTGTCCGCAGCGATCCGCGCAGGCTCCGTATCTCAGGAAAAGGCCATGCCGGTGCCCGGCGTGGCCGTGGCGGACGGCCTGGGGCCGGACTCTATTCAGCGGGTCCCGCTGTTACGCGCCGACCTGTCACGGATCGCAGGCTGGATCGAGCCGGGCAGCAAGGTGCTCGACCTGGGTTGCGGCGATGGTGCCCTGTTGGCCTATCTGCGCGATGTGCGGCGGGTGCAGGGCACCGGCATCGAGATCAACGACGGTTGCATGATCTCTTGTGTCCGGCGTGGTGTACGCGTGCTGCAGCAGAACCTGGAGCAGGGCCTGGCTTTGTTTGACGACCAGCAGTTCGACACGGTCGTGCTGTCGCAGACGTTGCAGTCGATGCATCATACCGAGCATATCCTGCGCGAAATGGGCCGGGTGGCTCGCTACGGTATCGTGTCATTCCCGAATTTTGGCTACTGGCCGCACGTATGGGCGATTTTCAGAGGGCGCATGCCGGTCACGGGGCAGATGCCCTACCAGTGGTACGACACGCCCAATATCCACCTGTGCACGCTGCGCGATTTCGAGGATCTGGCGCGCCAGTTGGGTTTCACCATCCTGGAGCGGGCGACCTTCAACGGGCGGCATGAAACTCGCCTGTTGCCGCAGTGGCGCAGCACCCTGGCCGTGTATCGCTTCATGTCGCCCTTCAAGACGGCGGACGGCGCGTGATCTATTTTCGCCGCAATGTCTGGCCGCTCCTGCCTCTGGGGTTTGCCAGCGGGCTGCCGCTGGCTCTGACAGGCGGCACCTTGCAGGCGTGGGCTACAGTCGAAAATGTCTCCCTGCAGGAAATCGGTTTCCTGACCCTGATCGGCTCGGCCTATACCCTCAAGTTCCTGTGGGCCCCCTTGCTTGACCGCTATCGCCTGCCCTGGCTGGGGCGGCGGCGTGGCTGGATATTCATGAGCCAGTTGCTGCTGGTCGCGGGCCTGATACTCATGGGAATGCTGTCGCCGGCCTCGTCTCTGTGGCCGCTGGCCCTGCTGGCTACGGTGGTGGTGTTTATATCTGCGAGCCAGGATATTGCCTACGATGCCTACCGCGTCGATATCCTCAAGAAAGAGGAGCGGGGGGCCGGTGCGGCCCTGTCCGTCATGGGTTACCGGCTCGGCATGCTGGCCTCGGGCGGATTGGCACTGGTGCTGGCTGATCGCTGGCTGGGTTGGCACAACACCTATTTCCTGATGGGCGGGCTGATGCTGATCGGTGCCCTGGCGACGCTGGTGGCACCCGAGCCGGAGCGGGTCGAGTCTGCACCCCGGACGCTGCGGGCCGCTGTGATCGAACCGTTTCGCGAGTTCTTCAGCCGCCGCGAAGCCTGGGCCCTGCTGTTGCTGATCGTGCTCTACAAGCTGGGTGATGCCTTTGCCGGTGCGCTGTCGACCACCTTCCTGATCCGCGGTGGCGGCTATGGCCCGGCCGAAGTGGGCATGGTCAACAAGGTGCTGGGCCTGGCTGCCACCATTGTGGGTGCCCTGGCGGGCGGAGCGCTGATGGCCCGTCTGCGGCTGTATCGCGCGCTGATGCTGTTCGGCATTCTGCAGGCCCTGTCGAATCTGGGCTATTGGGTCGTGGCTGTGGCACCCAAGAATATCTGGATCATGGGCGCGGCGGTGGGTTTCGAGAACTTGTGCGGTGGGCTGGGAACAGCGGCGTTCGTGGCACTGTGCCTGGGGCTGTGTGATGCCCGCTTCGCGGCCACGCAGTTTGCGCTGCTGTCGGCGCTGTCGGCAGTGGGCCGCACCTATCTGGCGGGCCCGCTCACGCCGGTGCTGGTGGGATGGTGGGGCTGGCCGGGGTTTTTCCTGGCGACCGTGCTGATCTCCGTGCCGGGCCTGGCGCTGCTGTACCGGCGGCGCCAGGATATCGACAGGATCGATCAGGCCGCCGTGGCAGGCTGACGCACCACCAGCACGTCACACGGCAACGATTCAAGCAGACTGTCGGCCACGCTGCCGATCGAGGTGCGCAGGATGCCGGTCAGGCCATGTGTGCCGGCAATGACCAGTTCGGTATCGTCATCATCGAACGCCCGGGCCGATAGCAGGGTTTCAGGCTGGCCATATTCAACTTCTACCTTGTTGCCGGCCTCGGTGCCGGACAGGCTGGCGACGAATGCCCGGGCCTGTTCCTGGGCGGCCTTGCGAAAGCCTTCGACCTGCTGTGCATGCGTTTCTCCGGTGCTGCTGGCCGGTGCATTGAAGGCATGGAACAGTGTGATATCGACGCCGGGCAGCCAGGGGCGTGCCGCAGACAGCGCGTGGCGCGAACCGTCGGAAAAATCCGTGGCCAGCAGTGCGTTGCGGTAGGCACCATGCGGCTTGTTGCGCACGACCAGTACGGGGATGGTGGCGGTGCGGACCAGCTTTTCCACTGTGGTGCCCAGAATCAGCCGGCCCAGAGTTTCATCGCGGGCAATCCCGGTGACGATCAGGCCGCAGCCGTGGCTCTGTGCCGTTTCGATGATGGATTCGACAGCCTTGCCGGCCTTGACGACGACTTCCAGGTCGATTTTCGCGCCGGCCAGATCCTTGCGCAGGCGGCGGGTGGCGATCTCCTGGTGGTTGGCATTGACGCGACGCCACGAGGGAATGGTCAGTTGAGCCAGTGCGCTGGGCTCCTGGACATGCAGGACGACCAGGCGGGCACCCTGCTGTCCGGCCAGTTGCACGGCACGGTCCAGGGCGCGATCGCAGCGGGCGCTCAGGTCGGTCGCCAGGAGGATGGAAGGAATGGCCGGTGTAGACGTGGATGACATTGACGTTCTCCGTATGGATTCAGGAAGCAAAGCGTGAGGCGATTTTTTTCTCCGCCTCCAGGATCAGGAACAGGGCGAGTGCAATCATCATAATCGCGAACCAGTCGGCAAGCGACAGCGGTACGGTCTGGAATGCGGTGTTCATCCAGGGCAGGTAGGTAAATACGGCCTGCAGCAGCGTGATGGCCAGCAGTGCGGCCAGCGTGGCCCGGGTGCCGAGCAGTTGTCGCCAGTCGAGATGCGGGTGATGCAGGCCACGTACCGAGAACAGGTAGGCGATTTCCATGCCGACGATGACGTTGACGACCAGTGTGCGCCAGTGTTCGGTGGTGTAGCTGCGCTGGTCGGCATAGGCCGTCATGGCCAGGCCGCCAGCCAGGAAAAACAGGGAGACCAGAACAATGCGCCAGACCAGGGGCCGCGATAGCAGCGGCGCATTGGCCGGGCGTGGCGGGCGTTGCATGACATCGGGTGCCGAGGGCTCGAAGGCCAGTACCAGACCAAGCGTTGCGGTGGTGGCCAGGTTGATCCACAGGATCTGTGCCGGGGTCATGGGCAGCGTGTAGCCAAGCAGCAATGCCAGGATCAGGAACAGGACCTCGCCGCCGTTGGTCGGCAGCGTCCAGGCAATGACTTTGCGGATATTGTCGTAGACCGTGCGCCCCTCATGGACAGCGGCAGCGATCGAGGCGAAATTATCGTCCGCCAGCACGATGCGGGAAGCCTCCTTGGCGGCTTCCGTGCCCTTGTTGCCCATGGCGACACCGACATCGGCCTGCTTGAGCGCCGGCGCATCGTTGACGCCGTCGCCGGTCATGGCGACCACGGCACCCTGCGACTGCAATGCCCGGACGATACGCAACTTGTGTTCGGGGCTGGTGCGTGCAAAGACCGTCGTGGTCATGGCGCGAGCAGGAAGCTCGGCGTCGGCGATGCCGTCGAGGTCGGCTCCCGTCAGCACGGCGGGCTGCTCGCCCAGTCCAAGCTGGCGTGCGATGGCGGCAGCCGTGAGGGCGTGGTCGCCGGTAATCATCTTGACGCGGATGCCCGCAGTGGCGCACTCGGCAATGGCACGTATTGCCTCGGGGCGCGGCGGGTCAATCAGGCTGGCCAGGCCGAGAAAGGTCAGGTTATCGCCCGGATGCTCGCTGGTGAAGCGGTCCTTGGCAGGATTGGCGGCCCGCACCGCAAAGCCGAGCACGCGCTCTCCCTGGTCGGCGGCTGCCGTGATGGCAGCCTGCCAGGCATCGGTGTCCAGCGGGGCCAGCGTGCCATCATGGGCCATCTGCTGCACGCAGCACTGCAGCAGTTGTTCCGGCGCACCCTTGACGTAGACGAAGCGCTGGCCATCCGGCAGGTGCCAGTGCGGGGCCAGGTCGGGGCGCATGATGTGCAGGGAGGCCATCATGCGCTTTTCCGGGTTGAAGGGAATCTGGTCCTGTTCGGGCCAGGCGTTGCGCAACGTGTCCGGATCGATGCCGGCCTTCAGCGCGGCTGTCAGCAGGGCACCTTCCATGGGGTCGCCCTCGACCTGCCATTCTCCCTGCCGGCAACGCAGGCGAGCCGTGTTGCAGAGGGTGGCGGCGTGCAGCAGGTGTCGCATGCCGGCCGGCCAGCCGCCGGGTTGCTCGCTGGTGTGTGCTATGGCGGCCCCTGGCTGGCCGCAGCGGTTTTCGCGCAACTGGCCCGTCGGTGCGTAGCCGCTGCCCTCTACATGATAGAGCCGGTCGCACATCTGCAGGCGACGCACGGTCATTTCGTTGCAGGTCAGGGTGCCGGTCTTGTCGGAACAGATGATGGATGTGGCACCCAGAATCTCGACGGCCGGCAGGTTGCGGACGATGGCATTGCGTGCGGCCATGCGCCGTACGCCGATTGCCAGCGTAATGGTCATCACCGCAGGCAGGCCTTCGGGCACGATCGATGCTGCCAGGCTGACCACGGCCAGCAGGGCATCGGACCAGGCATATTCGCGCACGAATACGGCAAACAGCATCAGGACCAGCCCGCCACCCAGCACCAGTCCGGTAAACCGCTGGCTGAAACGATCCACCTGTCGCAATAAGGGTGTCTGCAGCATGTCGACCGAGGCCAGCAGGCTGTTGATGCGACCGATTTCGGTGGCTTGTCCCGTGGTGGTGACCATGCCCCGCGCCTGGCCGGCCAGTACCAGCGAGCCGGAATAGGCCATGCCGGTACGGTCACCCGGCAGGCTGTCGAGGGGGGCTGCAGCCGTGTTTTTTTCGCTGGCGAGGGATTCGCCGGTCAGGATGGATTCGTCGATGAGCAGATGGCGTGCCTGCAGCAGGCGCATGTCGGCAGGTACACGGTCGCCGGCTTCGAGCAGGACGATATCGCCGGGTACCAGATCGGCGGCTGGCACGGTCAGTATGGAACCTGCCCGCAGGACCTGGGCATGCGGTGCGAGCATGTCGCGCAATGCGTTGAGCGCTTGCTCGGCCCGGCCTTCCTGCAAAAAGCCGACGAAGGCATTGACGACCAGTACCGCGAGGATGACGCCGGTATCGATCCAGTGCTGAAGGAAAGCCGTGACCAGTGCGGCTGCCAGCATCAGGTAGATGATGCTGTTCTGGAACTGGGCCAGCAGCCTGCGCCAGGCAGGCTGTCTGCGGGCAGCGGGCAGCGTGTTAGGGCCGAAGCGCTGCAGGCGCTGGGCCGCTTCAGTCGGTGTCAGCCCCAAGGGGGCGCTGTCCAGCAGCGTGCAGACAGTATCGGGGTCTAGGTGATGCCAGTCAGATGGGGGTGTGCTGGAGTCGGATACTGCAACTTTCAAACGGCTTGCTCCTCAAAACGGGGGCTTTGAGCGGATTGGGCTGCCTGCAAGCTTACATTATCCTGACTCCGAGTGGGGCCTTATACCCGAGAAAGATTACACGATACCCTGGGCCAGCATCGAGTCCGCGACTTTCACGAAGCCGGCGATATTGGCACCGTTGAGGTAGTTGACCGTGCCATCGGGCTGGCTGCCATAGCGCAGGCATGACTCATGGATGCTGTGCATGATGCCGCGCAGGCGCTGGTCGACCTCATCGCGGCCCCAGGACAGGCGGATGGCGTTCTGGCTCATTTCAAGGCCGGATACAGCCACGCCGCCGGCATTGCTGGCCTTGCCGGGGGCGTACAACACGCCGGCGTGGATGAAGGCTTCGGCTGCCTCCAGGGTGGAGGGCATGTTGGCACCTTCGGCCACGCACTGGACACCGTTGGCGATCAGGGTGCGCGCGTCGTCGAGATCCAGCTCGTTCTGGGTCGCGCAGGGCAGCGCGATATCGACCGGGACGTGCCAGGGGCGCTTGCCTGCCTCGTAGCGCAGGCCATGTTCGCGGGCATAATCTTCGATGCGGCCGCGCGCCTCGTTTTTCACGTGCATCAGGGCTGCCAGCTTGTCGGGGGTGAAACCGGCTTCGTCGACGACGGTGCCGGCCGAGTCGGATGCGGTCACGACGATCGCACCCAGTTCCAGTGCTTTTTCGATAGCGTACTGGGCGACATTGCCCGAACCGGAAACGGAGACGCGCTTGCCTTCGAGGCTCTGGCCGTTGCGTGCCAGCATTTCACGCACGAAGTAGACCGTGCCGTAGCCTGTGGCTTCGGGGCGGATGAGACTGCCGCCGAAGGCCGGGTCCTTGCCGGTGAAGACGCTGGCTGCGGAATTGGACAGTTTCTTGTACATGCCGGCCATGAAGCCGACTTCACGGCCGCCGACGCCGATATCGCCCGCAGGTACATCGGTATCCGGGCCGAGATGGCGGAACAGCTCGGTGGCGAGCGCCTGGCAAAAGCGCATGACTTCGGCATCCGACTTGCCCTTGGGGTCGAAATCGGAACCGCCCTTGCCGCCGCCCATCGGCAATGTGGTCAGGGCGTTCTTGAAAGTCTGCTCGAAAGCGAGGAACTTGAGAATGGACAAGTTGACCGAAGGGTGAAAGCGCATGCCGCCCTTGAAGGGGCCGATGGCCGAGCTGTGCTGGATGCGGAAGGCACGATTGACGCGGGCCTGGCCCTTGTCATCGACCCAGGAGACGCGGAACTGGATGACGCGCTCGGGCTCCACCAGCCTTTCGAGCAGCGCATGGCGGGCATAACGCGGATTGGCCTGGATGAACGGCCACAGGCTGCCGACGACTTCGCGTACGGCCTGCAGGAATTCCGGTTGATGGGGGTCCCGCGCGGCAACATATTGCAGGAATCCGTCCAGCGTCTGCTCGTTCAAAATCTTCTCCAGTATCTGACAGCGATTGCGTGATTTGCACCTGTGCGGTGCGGCACCTTGATGGTGCGGCACATCATTGGTGCAAAAATTCTACGAGCAAAATGCCTGTCGTGATCTGGATGACCGATCAATATAAATTTGGGGACATATTGAAATGCCTGTGGATGTTGGGTTTGTTAATGGGGACGCAAGGGGTCGGGCCGCTGGAGTGGCCGTGCGGTGCCCCTGTCTGTCCCTATTTTCAGGCGCTGAAACCGTGCCAATCGTAATCGATGGTCAATGGCGCATGGTCGGAAAACCGCTCATCCTTGTAGATGGTGCAGTGCCGCGCCAGGGCAGCGATGCCAGGGGTGGCGATCTGGTAGTCGATGCGCCAGCCGACGTTGTTTGCCCAGGCCTGGCCGCGGTTGCTCCACCAGGTATAGGCAGCGTCGGTCGCCTCGGGATGCAGGCTGCGGTAGACGTCCACGAAACCTCGCTGGTCAAAGACGGTGCTCAGCCAGGCCCGCTCCTCGGGCAGGAAGCCCGAATTCTTGCGGTTGCCGCGCCAGTTCTTGAGGTCGATTTCATGGTGTGCGATGTTCCAGTCACCGCAGATCACGAACTCGCGCCCGGTGTCGCGATGCTCGGCAGCCAGCGCATCCAGCCAGGGGCCGAAATGATCCAGGAAACGGTACTTGGCCTGCTGCCGTTCGTCGCCGCTGGAGCCGGAGGGTAGATAGGCGCTGATCACCGACAATCCAGGCCAGTCGGCGCGGATGATCCGCCCTTCGGTGTCGAACTCCTCGCAGTCCATGCCGTCGAGTACCCGCTCGGCGGGCCGGCGCAGGTAGAGGCCCACGCCGCTGTAGCCTTTTTTCTCGGCCGAAAAGAAATGGCCGGTGTAGTCCAGCGGGCTACGCATGTCGTCAGTCAGGTCGGCATCCTGTGCCTTGAGCTCCTGCAGGCAGACGATGTCGGCCTGTTGTTGTGCCAGCCAGGGTTGCAGACCCTTGCGGAAAGCGGAGCGGATGCCATTGAGATTGAGCGAGATGATGCGTAGCAAGAGGGACTCCTGTGGTGCGGGAATGGCGGTCATGGAAAGGGGCACCCGGCAGTTGCGGCCGGGTGCCCCGCCTGTGGTCAGGAATCGAGTTTACGCTGTCTTGAGCGCCTGGCGCACGCCCGCAGCGTAGGCCGGATCGATCTGCTCGAAGTGTGCGAGAGCCTGGTCGATGATTTCCTGGGGCACGCCGCCGATATGGCGGGCGATATTGCCGAACAGCTGTTGCTGCTGCCCGTCCGACATCAGCCGGAACAGGGCGCGTGGCTGGCTGTAGTAATCACTGTCCTCGCGATGATCGTAGCGCATGGCTGCCCCGTCGAGCGCCAGCGGCGGCTCTGCGACAGAGGGATCCTCGGCAAAAGCACCGAACCGGTTGGGCTGGTAGTTGACCTTGCCGCCCAGGTTGCCATCGGTGCGCATGGCACCGTCACGATGGAAGCTGGCGAACGGGCAGCGAGGGGCATTGACCGGGATCTGGTGGTGGTTGATCCCCAGGCGATAACGCTGGGTGTCGCCATACGAGAAAATCCGGCCCTGCAGCATCCTGTCAGGCGAAAAACTGATGCCCGGCACGACGTTGGCGGGCGTGAAGGCGGCCTGCTCCACTTCGGCAAAGTAGTTCTCGGGATTGCGGTTCAACTCGAGTATGCCGACTTCGATGAGCGGGTAGTCAACATGGGGCCAGACCTTGGTCAGGTCGAACGGATTGATGGCATAGTCTGCCGCGTCCTTTTCCGGCATGACCTGCACGCAGACACGCCAGCGCGGGAAGTTGCCGGCCTCGATCTGGTAGAAAAGATCGCGCTGCGCCGATTCGCGGTCGCCAGAGACGATCTTGGCGGCTTCCTGGTCGGTCAGGGTGGCAATGCCCTGCTGGCTCTTGAAATGGAACTTGACCCAGAAGCGTTCGCCGGCAGCATTGAGGAAGCTGTAGGTATGGCTGCCGAAGCCGTGCATCTGGCGGTAATTGAGCGGCAGGCCGCGGTCGGACATCAGGATGGTGACCTGGTGCAGCGACTCGGGATGGCGTACCCAGAAATCCCAGGCAGCCGTGTTGTTGCGCAGGTTGGTCTGGGGATCACGCTTCTGGGTATGGATGAAGTCCGGAAACTTCAGCGGATCACGAATGAAGAAGACCGGCGTATTGTTGCCGACCACGTCCCAGTTGCCTTCGTCGGTATAGAACTTGAGCGCGAAGCCACGCACATCGCGCTCGGCATCGGCGGCCCCGCGTTCGCCGGCGACGGTCGAGAAGCGCAGAAACACCGGGGTTTGCTTGCCGATTTCGGCAAAGATGGCTGCCTTGCTGTAACAGGAGATATCCTTGGTCACGGTAAAGGTACCGTAGGCACCGGAGCCCTTGGCATGGACCACGCGCTCGGGGATGCGTTCGCGGTCGAAGTGTGCCAGCTTTTCGAGCAGCCAGAAGTCCTGCATGAGGGCCGGGCCGCGAGGGCCGGCTGTCTGGGTGTTCTGGTTGTCGGCAATCGGATGGCCGTTGGCGGCGGTCAACGTGTCTTTGTTCTGCATGGCAACACTCCTTCAATAGGGTTGTGTGATGGTTACTCGCTATTCATAGAGAAGATTAATTGATCTTTATTGATTGATCAAATTTATATATGTGATGATTTTGATTGTTTGAGGCTATAGGTTTTTTCAAGAGGATAGGGGATGAAATCCTTGCCAAAAGTGCACAGTCTTGTGCCCACCATACATGAAATCGCCATGGTCTTCCATCCTGAAAGTCATGCAAATTCCTTTCGGATCAATGAATTGAATATGATTTAAGGTTGCCGGTCTCGCGTGTCGGCAAGTGCCTGACACTTCCTGTCTTGGCCCGTGACCATGGAAACTGCTTTAATGTCAGAAGCACTGTTTGTCCCTATTTCTCGACTTCTTTGGAAAACCATCGATGAAACGCTACTTGTCCCTTCTTGGTGCCTTGCTGTTTGCCTCGTTGCTGTCGGGCTGCGGCTACAACGCCATTCAGTCCGCAGACGAACAGGTCAAGGCTGCCTGGTCCAATGTGTTCAACCAGTATCAGCGGCGTGCCGACCTTGTGCCCAACCTGGTCAGTACCGTCAAGGGGTATGCCAGTCATGAGCAGCAGGTCTTGACGCAGGTGACCGATGCACGTGCGCGGGTCGGTTCGATCAACATCACGGCCGACCAGCTCGATGATCCGCAACAGATGCAGCGTTTCCAGCAGGCCCAGGGCGAACTGTCCTCGGCCCTGTCGCGTCTGCTGGTCGTGAGTGAAAACTACCCGCAGCTCAAGGCTGACGGCCTGTTCCGGGATCTGATGACGCAGCTTGAGGGCACCGAGAACCGCATTGCCGTGGCACGCGAACGCTATGTCAAGGCGGTACAGGACTACAACGTGCTGGTGCGCAGCTTCCCCGAAGTGCTGACTGCCAAAGTGCTGGGGTATGCGCCCAAGGCCAATTTCAGTGTCGAGAACGAGGCTGCCATTTCACAGGCCCCCAGCGTTGATTTCGGGACGCCTGCGCAGGGCACGGCCGGGGCGCAGTAATGGTGGTCGCTGCTACCTGCTGCATAGGCGGTGCCAGGTTGTTGCATCGTCATGTGTCGCGATATCTGGCACTGGTCTGCTGGATACTGGCCAGCCTGTTGCCTGTGCAGGCGGCGCAAGTTCCGTTGCCTGATTTGCAGGGCCGGGTGACTGATCTGACGGATACCCTGACGCTCGCGCAACGCCAGCAGCTTGATGCCTCGCTGGTCGGTCTCGAACAGCGCAAGGGGGCGCAATTGGTGGTGGTGCTGGTGCCGACCACGGGCAGTGACACGATCGAGCAGTATGCCGTGCGCCTGTTCGAACAGTGGCAAATCGGGCGCAAGGATGTGGACGATGGCATCCTGCTGCTGGTGGCCAAGGACGACCGTGCCGTGCGTATCGAGGTCGGCTACGGGCTGGAGGGGGCAGTCACGGACGCCCAGAGTGGACGCATCATCCGGGAGCAGATCGTGCCGCGCTTTGCCGAGGGCCAGTATGACGCCGGCATTGTGGCGGGGGTCGATAGCCTGACCCGGCTCATCGAGGGCGAGGTATTGCCTCCGCCGGCAGCACAGGCCAAACCGGGTGCCGATGAGGGCATGGGCGAGGCCTGGCTGGCGTTGCTGATGTTCCTGCTGGTCCTGCCGGCATGGGCAGGTGGTTTGATCGGTGCGCTGGCCGGATGGTTGCTGGCTGGCAACTGGCTGTTTGCCGCAGGTGGTGCCGTGGCCGGATTTTTGGTCAGCGCACTGATTGGCAAATCCGGCCTGCGCCAGCATATCCGCAAGAGCGCCGGCAGAGGTGGCGCACCGGGTGGCTGGCGTGGCGGCCTGGGCCGGGGCGGCGGCCGCTCTTCAGGTGGCTTTCGGGGCGGTGGTGGACGCAGCGGTGGCGGAGGTGCCTCGGGGCGTTGGTAAGCCGTTGGTAAGCGATGCCACGGTGAGGCCCCCAGCCGCTTTTCTCCGGATGTTGAATAACAGCGTCAACATCCGGTGGACTGTGGTATCCAGTCAGTCGAAGAAAGCGTAGCGCGCCACGAACAGCAAGGCGACCAGCCAGGCCGCAGCATGCACTTCGCGGAAACGGCCGGTGGCAGTCTTCAGCACGACATAGCTCACAAAGCCAAAGGCCAGGCCCGTGGCGATCGAGTAGGTGAAGGGCATCGCCAGGGCTGTCAGGGCCGCCGGGGTGGCCTCGGTCACATCATTCCAGTCGATCTCGATCAGTTCGCGCATCATCAGGCCTGCCACGTACAGCAGGGCCGGGGCCGTGGCATAGGCAGGCACCGAACTGGCGAGCGGGGCGAAGAACAGGGCCGCCAGGAACAGCAGGGCCACGACCAGTGCGGTCAGACCGGTTCGACCGCCGGCCTGCACGCCCGAGGCGCTTTCCACATAGGCCGTGGTACTGCTGGTGCCCATCAGCGAGCCGACGGTAATGGCTGTGCTGTCGGCAAACAGGGCGCGACCCAGGCGGTTGCTGCGGCCGGGCTCCAGCAGGCCGGCCCGCTTGGCCACGCCGGTCAGGGTACCCGTGGCGTCAAAGACCTCGACCAGCACCAGGACCAGCAGGACCTGGACGATACCGGCATTGAAAGCCCCGACGATATCAAGTTGCATGAAAGTGGGGGCGATGCTGGGAGGGGCTGCGACAATGCCCTGGAAACTGTTGTAGCCCAGCAGGATGCTGAGCACCGTGACCACCAGGATGCCGATCAGGATGGCACCCCGCACGCGCAGCGCATCCAGCGCGGCGATCAGGAAAAAGCCCAGAATGGCCAGCAAGGGTTCGTGGTGGCGCAGGTTGCCCAGCGTGACCTTGGTGACGGGATGGTCGACCACGATCTGGGCACTCGACAGGGCGATGATGCCCAGGAACAGGCCGATCCCGGCCGCGATGGCGCTGCGCAGAGACGTCGGGATGCCGGCCAGCAGCCAGGCGCGTACGCCGGTCACGGTCAGCACGATGAAGATCAGGCCGGAGATAAATACCGCACCCAGCGCTTGCTGCCAGGTGAAGCCCAGCACACCCACGACGGTGAAGGCGAAAAAGGCGTTCAGGCCCATGCCCGGTGCCATGCCGATGGGCCAGTTGGCCACCAGGGCCATGATGATCGAGCCCAGCGCCGCCGCCAGGCAGGTCGCCACGAAAACGGCATCCTTGTCCATGCCGGTCGATGAAAGGATATCGGGATTGACGAAGATGATGTAAGACATCGTCAGGAAGGTCGTGATGCCGGCGGTGACTTCCGTGCGGAAGTTGGTGCCGTGGTCACGCAGGCCGAACAGTTTTTCCAGCATGATGGGTCCAGGAGACAGAAAGGCAGGATAGGTAAGTTGTTGATGCTCAAGGTGTGGCATGACTTGAACTGCGAGTCATGCCGACGTGTCAGGAGAGGCTGTCGATCCAGTGCCGGGTCGAGGCGTCGTGTTCGGAGGGAGGGGCGGAACCTGCCCACTCCTGCAGGATGCGGCTGGCCAGGTTCTTGCCGAACTCGACGCCCCATTGGTCAAAGGGATTGATGCCCCAGATCAGCGCCTGGACAAAGATTTTATGCTCATACAGCGCCAGCAGCGCGCCCAGCGTATAAGGGCTCAGGCGTGGCAGAACGATCAGGCTGGAGGGCCGGCCACCGGTGTGTGTCTTGTGCCGTGCCAGCCAGGCTTGCCGCTGCGGATCGTCGGGGGCCAGCGCATGTGCTTCGGCCAGTGCGTCTTCGTATGACTTGCCGCGCAGCAGCGCCTCGCGCTGGGCCAGGCAATGGGCCAGCAACTGTCGGTGATGGCCGGGCCAGCGATGGTCGGCCTGCTGGCAGACAATGAAGTCCGTCGGGGCACCATCGCTGCCCTGGTGCAGCCACTGGAAGAATGTATGCTGTGCATCGGTGCCCGGCATACCCCATACGGCCGGCCCGGTGGCGACCTGTACGGTCTGGCCGGCAATGTCGACCGACTTGCCCAGCGATTCCATTTCGAGCTGTTGCAGGTAGGGCACCAGATAGAACAATCGTGAATCATAGACCGCCAGATTGAGGGATCCATACCCCAGCACACTGCGGTTGGCGATGCCTGCGAGCGCCATCTGCACGGGGGCATTGCTGACGGGTGGGGCCTGCAGGAAATGCTGATCCATGGCTGCGGCGCCCGCCTGCATGCCGGAGATCACGTCGGTGCCCACAGTCAGTGCGGCTGACAGGCTGACGGAGGACCAGAGCGAGAAACGCCCGCCAACCCATTCCCAGAAGGGAAAGATGTGCGCGCTCGGGACGCCGAAGTCCTGGGCCCGCTGTGGCTGGGCGGTGATGGCGACCAGTTGCTGCTCGGGATGCGGAACGTCGGCGGCGCGCATCCACTCCAGGGCACGCCGGGCATTTTCGAGCGTTTCTGCCGTGGCGAATGATTTCGATGCCACCACAATCAGTGTCTGGTGTGGATCCAGCCCGGCCAGTCCGCCCGCGATCGCATGCCCGTCGATATTGGAGACAAAACGGATCTGTCGCCATACGCCGGTATTGCCGAAGGCTGCCACTGCCAGTCGGACGCCCCAGTCGCTGCCACCGATACCGATGTGCACGATATTGCGCCAGCGGCGCTCGGTGTCGGCGCGATGGACGAAATCCAGCAAGTGCTGGCGGGCCTGGACGACTTCGGCAATGGGGGCGGGCGCGCGCAGCATGGTGTGCCAGGCAGCGCGCTGTTCCGTGACATTGACTGCCTGGCCTGCAAAAAGTGCCTCGCGGGCCCGCTCGAAACCGCGTACCGCCAGCAGGTCGCTGGCCGCCTGGTCCAGGGCGGGCGAGAGCGGCTGGGCGCTGACATCGACGTGCAGGCCCGCCGCCGGCAGAATGCGCAGGATTTGTGCGTGGCGATGGGTGTGTCCAGTGGCTCGCACGAAAGCCTGCCATTCAGGCAGTGTAGTGAGTTCGGGCAAACCAGGGAGAAGCGAGGGAGGCGTCATGGGATCAGTATCTAGGGAATATCGACCATGCGCATGCGTTGCTGCAGCGTGGCGGTGCGCCCGTTCAGGTAGCGGGTATTGCGGTGCTGGTCGTAGTAGCGTGGATTGGGCAGCATGGCTGCCAGCCGGGCTGCCTGTGCACTGCTCAACTGCGCGGCGCTGGTGCCGAAATAGTGCCGTGCAGCGGCCTCGGCACCGAAGATGCCGTTGCCCCACTCTGCGACATTGAGATACAGCTCCAGGATGCGCTCTTTGTCCATGACATGCTCGATCATATAGGCCAGTATCATTTCCTGGGCCTTGCGCAGATAGCTGCGGGTGCCCGAGAGAAACAGGTTCTTGGCCAGTTGCTGCGTGATCGTCGAACCGCCACGGACCCGTGCGCTGCCATCTTCGCGTTGCTGGCGATTGTAGTCCCAGGCCTTGCGAATGGCTTCCCATTCGATACCGCCATGCTGCATGAAATTGGCATCCTCGGCGGCAATCACGGCACGTTTGAGCGATGCACTGATCCGGTCGTAATCGACCCAGCGGTATTGCAGTTCGGCGTCGGGGCGCTTTTCGCGCAGGCTATCGAGCTGTTCCTGCATGATAGGGGTGCGGGCGGGCGTCTTGTACTGATACCAGACAACTTGGGCAAAGAACCAGAACTGGGCCAGCAAAAGCAGGCATGCCAGCGCCATCAGTGCCAGCATGCTGCGATGCAGCCATGGACGCCGGATGCCTGTCATGGCGGGGCCTGTGTCCGGCTCAGGTGCGGGCGGCCGACCAGGTCGCACGCATGGTTTCAAGCGTGGCCTGGGTGTCCGGGCGCAGTCCGTGCCAGAGGTAGAAGCTCTCGGCCGCTTGCTCGATCAGCATGCCCAGCCCGTCGGCGCAGCGTGCTGCACCGTGGATGCGGGCCACGCGCATGAAAGGTGTGTCTTCCGGTCCGTAGACCATGTCATAGGCCAGACTGTCGGGGCGGTAGATGTCAGGGGGCAGCTCGGGTGCCTGGCCCTGCAGGCTGCTGGCGGTGGCATTGATGACGATATCCCAGCTGCCGGTCCCGGCGCTGAGCAGGCTGCCCGCCGAGAGGGCATGCTCATCGAAGTGTGTGGACGGCAGGCCGTGGTCGGCCAGCGCACTCAACCAGCCTTCGCGTAGCTCATGTGCGCGGCGCTCGGTACGGTTGACGATATGGATGTGGGCACAGCCAGCTTCCAGCAGGGGCTGCAGCACACCGCGGGCGGCCCCGCCCGCGCCGACCAGCAGTACCTGGGCTCCGTCGAGCTGGGCGTCGAGACGGTTCAGATCACGGACCAGGCCGATGCCGTCCGTATTGCAACCATGCAGCAGACCATTCTGGAGCCAGAGCGTATTGACCGCGCCGGCAGCGGCTGCGCGTGCGCTCAGGATCTGACTCAGGACATAGGCTTCCTGTTTGAAGGGAACGGTGACATTCAGGCCCAGGCCGCCCTGTTCGAAGAAGGCAGGCATGACGGTAGAGAACTCATCGGGCTCGGCAAGGATCTTGTCATACTCCAGCGTACGCTGTGTCTGGGCGGCGAACAACTGATGGATGTCCGGGGAACGGCTGTGCGCGATCGGGTTGCCGATCACGGCATAGCGGGCAATAGTCGGAAAATCGGTCATTCGGTGGCCTGCATGTGGAGCGTATCGTTGGTGAAGCGCCAGGTGCGTGTGATGGCGAGTATATCGGTTTCGCGTGCCAGCTCGGGAGGCAGTGGAGGAAAGGGGGCTGCCAATTGCACGATCCGGCGCGCCGCCTGGTTCAGCGCGCCGTTGCGGGCCGGCTGGTCGATGCGGATATCCTCCAGGCTGCCATCGGCACGGATGAAGACCGTGGCCTGCAGTACACCATAGAGCTTGCCCTGGTTGCCGGTCGGGTAATGGCGGGTGCCGACGTCTTCCATGCGGCTGCGCCACTGCTCGACGTATTCGGCGTAGGGCCAGGGGGATACGGCCGGGGCATAGACGTGTGTGCGTGGCTGGCGGGTATAGGTCTGGACCTGCTCCGAAAGTGCCGCAATGCGGGCTGTGCGCAATTGTGCTTCCTGGTCCTGTTCATCCTGGCCGGGGCGGTCTGCTTCTGGCCAGGGATAGGTGTCCGGTCGGGCTTGTGCGACGGCCTGTTCGGATTCGAGTACGGTCAACAGTTGTTGCTGCATGGCTTCCAGTTCGGCCTGGCGCTTGCGCATGGCAGCCAGGACGATACCGTCGGCCGTGGGTGAGGTGCGCGGCAGCGGTGAGCGGGCCATGCCCTGTTCGCCATCGCCACCGCCGTCGAGCGCAGCCTGCCCCAGCGCCTGGGCTTGCAAGGGCTCAGTGTCGGTGCTGGCGTTGACCAGGGCGACCTCAAGCATCGGTGCCACCTGAGGTGTACGGGACAGCGATCCGAAATGCAGGGTCAGTGCCACGCCGTGCAGCAGCAAGGATAGCCCCGCGCCGATATACAGGTAGCGGCGGCTGGTGGGCGTGGCGCGTAGCCAGTTCAGTGACTGGCGCGAGGGAGAAGGGCGCAGGGCATTCACCCTGCGGATTTTAGTGTAAGTCTGGCTCCTGGGTGAATCATCCCCAGGATGTCATCATCGCTATGCGATTCATGCCAGTGGCACCGCTTCCAGATAGCGGCAGTCCAATGTCAGGTTGATCTCGTCCTGCCCCAGGATCTCGATTTCGATCTGCTGGCCTCGTGCCAGTTCTGGCATGCCGTTGATTTCAACCACCAGGGGCGCGATATCGAGTCGGGCCAGGTTGTCGCGGATGAAGCTGGCGCGACAGTGAGTGATGTTTTGCTGCTTCAGCCAGCGCAGGCACCAGTAGCGCTCCATGGTGCGCTGGAAGTCCGAGATGGCCGTGTATTGGCCGTCGAAAGCGCTGATCAATGCGTACAGGTCGGCATCGCGTGGCTTGTAGGGGGCGACCAGTCGTGCCGAGATGCCATGTTCGGCAGCGGCCAGCAACTGTTGCTGGTTGACCAGATCGACATAGCGTCGCAGCGGCGATGTGGACCAGATGTATTGCTTGACGCCGATGGCTTCATGCGGGAGCGCCTGGGTGCTCATGCGCACGCGTCCCATTTGCTGGGAACGATAGATCCCGGGCACGCCGTGCTGGTCGAGCAGGGCACCCCACTGGCTGTTGGCCAGGATCATGTACTCGGCGATCATCTTGTCCAGGGGCGCATCGCGGCGGCGTGGCACCAGCCGGACCGGCGTGTCGGGATCATCGGCCGGGCCGTCGAGTTCGAAGCTGTATTCGACCCGGTTGTTGCCCTCGGGCTTGCCGCGTACCTCGTCACGTTTGCGCGATAGAGCCAGCGCCAGCTTCCAGAGCGGCAGCAGCCAGTGCGCGTAGGGCAGTGTCGGGTCTTCGGTTACCAGGCGCTCGGGCGTGATTTCTGCATCCAGATGATTGTGTCGCAGATTTTCCCGGACCTGGATGCGCTCGAGGCGGGTAGTTGTTTCCATAATGTCGCCACTTTCCGGATTGGCCGTGACATATAGCGACAGTGCCGGTACCGGGCGTCCCGCATCGAGGGAAAAGGCTTCGATCAGCTCGGGCGGCTGCATCGGGATCTTCTGGCCGGGCATGTACACGGTGGACATGCGCTGGCGGGCGATTTCGTCGAGGGCGCTGCCACGTGTCACCGCCAACGCCGGTGCCGCAATGTGGACACCGACACGAATGTTGCCATCAGGCAGAACCGAGACCGAGAGCGCGTCATCGATCTCGGTAGTGCTGACATCATCGACCGAATAGGCCTCGACATCAGCCTCTGGCAGCGTGTCGGGCAGCTCGGGAAGCGATGCTTCTGCAAAACCAGTGCCCCTGGGGAACTGCTGTGCCAGGAAACGGAATCGCATCAGTGCCAGTGGATGCGGCCATGCACCCAGCTGCAGCAGCAACTGGTCCGGTGTCTTGCCGGTCTGCTGGCAGGCCGCATCCAGTGCTTTCCATTGCTGGCTGTTCTTGTCGGGGCGCAGCAGGAGCGATGGTGCGACCTCGGCGATTTCCGGTGGCAACGAGCCGGCCGTCATGGCATCGATCCAGGCCTGCTGCTGTTCGGCCTGCAGGCGTTTTTTCTCGATCGCGGCCAGCGCGGCCTGCAGGATGTCAGGTGGCGCCGGACGGTAGCGGCCCTTGCCGCGCCGATGGAAATAGGCGGGCGCACTGTGCAGGCGCAGCAGCAGCGTGGCCTGGTCCAGGGCACTGGGCGCATGACCGAAATAATCCTGGGCCAGTGCGGCCACGTCGAATTCTTCCTGGGGCGCGCACTCCCACAGGAAATCCAGATCAATTTCTTCGGCTGCTGCCTGGGCCTGCGCCAGCAGGCTGTCGGGATCGGGCGCGGCGAATTCCATGACGACATTGTTGCGCTTGATCTTGCTGCGCTTGCCGCTGGCTGCTTCTACCTGCAGGCTGGAATCTGCCTCGGACAGGATGCGTCCGCCCTTGAAACTGCCATCTTCTTCGTAAAGTACGTACATTGAAACTCGGATCTGGATTGCTTGGAAAAAATCAGGGCGAAAGGGGGGCGGCTGCAGTATGCGGCGGCTGACTGCCGGGGATCACACTGTCGAGCGCGGCGAGCAGCCGTTCATGCACGCCACCGAAACTGCCATTGCTCATCACCACGATATGGTCTCCGGGCCGCGCCTGCGTCGCTACGCTGCGTACCAGGGCTTCGATTTCGCTGTATGCGGTCGCGCGCGAACCCAGCGGGGCCAGTGCAGTCGCCGGGTCCCAGCCCAGCGCATGCCTGCCCTGGGTTTCGCCGTAGCAGAACACCAGGTCGGCCTCACCCAGCGCGGCAGGCAGACGCTGTGCCATGGTGCCCAGCTTCATGGTGTTGGATCGAGGCTCAAGAACAGCCAGGATACGCGCCGGGCCGATTTTGTGGCGCAGACCTTCCAGTGTGGTGGCGATGGCCGTCGGGTGATGGGCAAAATCATCGTAGACGGCAATGTTGTGCACGGTGCCGCGCAACTCCATGCGGCGCTTCACGCCACCGAAGCTGCTCAGGGCAGCGATGGCAGTGTCGGGCGCGACGCCGACATGCTCGGCGGCGGCCAGCGCGGCCAGCGCGTTCATGCGATTGTGCGCGCCGGTCTGTGACCAGGTGATGCGGCCGACTGGCTGACCGTCTCGGAACACGTCGAAATGATCTTGCGCATCCGGCTCGCCGGCCTGCCAGCCGGCAGGACTGTCGAGCAGTCGTGTGCCGGACCAGCAGCCTCGCGCCAGGACGCGTTCCAGCGCAGCGTCGTGTGCCGGATGAATGATGCGGCCGCTGGCAGGGATGGTGCGCACCAGATGGTGGAACTGGGTTTCGATGGCGCCAAGATCGGCAAAGATGTCGGCGTGGTCGAATTCCAGGTTGTTCAGGATGGCCGTGCGCGGCCGGTAGTGCACGAATTTGGAGCGCTTGTCGAAGAAGGCCGTGTCATATTCGTCAGCCTCGATGACGAACAGGGGGCGGGCCTGCCCTGCTGCAGGTTGCGACTGTCCCAGCCGGGCCGAGACTTCCAGTCCCGGCGCAATGCCGCCGATCAGGAATCCGGGCTGCTGGCCGCATTGCGACAGTACCCAGGCCAGCATGGAGCTGGTCGTGGTCTTGCCGTGGGTGCCGGCGACTGCCAGCACATGCCGGCCTTGCAGCAGATGTTCGCCAAGCCATTGGGGGCCCGAGATATACGGGGCTCCCGATTCAAGGATGGCTTCCATCAGCGGATTGCCGCGCGACACGACATTGCCGATGATGTAGAGATCGGGCTTCAATGCCAACTGGTCGGGGGCAAAGCCTTCAATCAGTTCAATGCCCTGTTCCTGCAACTGGGTGCTCATGGGCGGGTAGACGCCGGCATCGCAGCCGGTGACGCGATGGCCCGCCTCGCGGGCCAGCAACGCCAGTCCACCCATGAATGTGCCGCAAATGCCGAGGATATGAAGATGCATGGCCTTTACCGATCCGGGAAGGGACGTACGAGCTTGCCTCCACCCAGGAAGTTGCCTTCCGCGTCCAGTGCTTCCACGGTCCATTGGTAGCGCTTGGTACCTTCGTCAATGCAGGGACCGGTGTATTCAAATGCCCCGCGCGTGATGGCGACCCGTCCGTAACGTCCGGTATAGTCGATTTCAGCGCTGCTGTTTTCCGACGGCGTCATGGCGTTGACCATGATGAAACGCAGCCTCTGCGTGCCACTCGGTACGTTGCGGATCGAGAACAGCGGCGAAGCCGTGTCTCCACAGGCCGCCGTGTCGCTCCACGAAAATGAGATATCCAGGACCTGGTAGCGGGCTTCTGCCGCTTCGCGTTGCTCGACGGTCTTGCAGGCCGCCAGGGCCGATACCAGCATCAGGGGGACGGCAAGCCGGCGCAATGAGACAAGGGGCAATGTCATGCTGTATCTCCTCAGGACAGGGACAGTCCGTACTGGGCCAGCAGCTTGTCGGCAATCTCGCTGCGTGAAGGCGCGTGGTTCTGCGGACCACGCGAGGCAATCTTGATGGCTCCCATCACGTTGGCGAGCTTGCAACTGTCCTGCCAGCTCCAGCCTTCGACCAGGCCATAGAGCAGGCCGCCGCGATAGGCATCGCCGCATCCGGTCGGATCGACGACCTCGGTGGCCGCCACGGGCGGGATATGGTACTCCTGGCCTTGCGTGATCAGGCGCGAGCCATCGGCACCGAGTGTCACCACCACGGCCTGCAGGCCCTTGGCGATATCCGTCAGCGACCGTCCTGTGCGTTGCTCCACCACACGGGCCTCATAGTCATTGACCGTCAGCGCCTGGGTCAGCGTCAGCATGCGCTCCAGGTCCGCGCCGTCGAAAAGCGGCATGGCCTGACCCAGGTCGAAAATGAAAGGCGTGCCTTCGGCATGCAGTCGCTCGGCATGGGCGAACATGCCCTCCTTGGCATCGGGCGCGACAATGGCCCAGCGTGCTGTGCTGCCCGAGACATCGTTTTGCGCAGAAAACTCCATGGCACCGGGGTGGAAAGCCGTGATCTGGTTATCGTCCAGGTCATTGGTGATGAAGCACTGGGCGGTGAACGTGCCGGGCTGGACTTTCAGCAGGCGGGTGTCTATCCCCAGGTTGCGAAAGCGCTCCAGATAGTCGCCGGCATCTTCGCCGATGGTCGCGGCCGGCAGCGGTGTGCCACCCAGCAATTTGAGGTTGTAGGCTACATTGCCGGCACAACCACCGAACTCCTTGCGCATCGATGGCACGAGGAAGGAAACGCTCAGGGCATGGATGCTGTCGGGCAGGATATGATCCTTGAAACGGCCATTGAAGATGGCGATCGTATCGAAGGCCATGGAGCCACAAATCAGTACAGTCTTGGTCATATCTGCAATGTGCTATGGAAAGAAGAGTTCGAGCCGGTAGCCGCTCACGGTCAGGTCGTCCAGGGTCAGCGGGATCGACAGGTCCAGGCTGCTCATGGCGGCAAAGGGCCGGGACAGACGGTCGGGCGGCAGATAGTCGGCAGGCAGCAGTGCCTTGCGGGCCACTATGGTATCTGAAAAATCCGTCAGGCTCAGGAAGATGCCTGGCCAGGGTTGCGGCGAGTGATGACCGTTGCGCAATCGCAGGGTCAGGTCGAGGGAATGCCGTTCCCCCGGCAGCGTCAGTTGGCTTGAGCCATCGGTCGTGGGCGTGGCAGTCTGCAGCGACGAAGACACGATCTGCAGTTGATCCGGATGTCGCAGGTAACCGACCTTGCAGCCCAGCGGGTCGCACACGCGCTCGATCACGCCGCGGACGGCCGGATGCCACGAGGCGATCCAGTCGCGCTGTTGCCAGAACAGTTGCAGCAGCATGACGGCCAGCGCCAGCACGCACAGCAAAGTCCAGAATCCCTGATGGCGTCGTCGTCGGTCTTGCGTGTCGTCGTCCAGGAACTCGGGCAGACCGGCGCGACGATCCGTCTCATCGAGCAGGAATGTATCTGCCGGTGCGTCGAATTCCGGGTCACGGGCCGGTGCCGCATAGCCTGTCGTTTCGTGCTCGCGTTCGTCTTCGTCTTCTATCCCTGCGGCCGGCGGGTCGCCCAGCCAGTGGCGAGGGGCACCTTCTTCTTCGACAGGTAAAGCAGGTGAATCAGCCAGTGATGACGAGGTTGCCTCAGAGGACGATACCGCCTCGGTCAGCAGAGGCAGGTCGTCCGTGTCGGACAGCGACTGGCGGCCATCGAAAACGGTCAGGCAGGCACCGCAGCGCACCATGCCATGACGGCGCGCCAGCAGATCGGGCGTGATGCCGAATACGGTATGACATGCCGGACACCGTGTCTGCAGGCCCATGTTCAGGCCTCGGCTCAGGTACGTTGACCGTGCAGGCAAACCCAACCGTCGTGAGCACGCCAGACCGATAGCGGGATCCAGGGGGCGTAGACGGCTGCCACTTCCTCGGCCTGGCGTTCCAGCACGCCGGACAGCACCAGATGACCACCGGGGGCGACACGACCCGACAGCATGGGGGCAAGCACCTTGAGCGGGTTGGAGAGAATGTTGGCGATGACCAGATCGTGCGTGCCGGCCGGCAATGCATTGGGCAGGCCGGGAATCAGCTCGACCTGATTGTTGAGCGCATTGTCGCCGGTGGCCTGTACGGCCTGCTCGTCGATATCGATGGCATGCGTGGTGGCTGCACCCAGCTTGCGGGCGGCGATGGCCAGGATACCCGAGCCGCAGCCGTAATCGAGAACGCTGGTGCCCGGTTGCAGGTGGGCCACCAGCCATTGCAGGCACAGATGCGTGGTGGGATGGCTGCCGGTACCGAAGGCCAGGCCAGGGTCGAGCTCGATGGCAATGGCATCGGGTCGAGCTTCGGCGGGCAGGGTGTGCCAGCTTGGCACGATCCAGACCCGGTCACCGACCGGGATGGGGGCGAATTGTGCCTGGGTCAGCCGGACCCAGTCCGCGTCGGGTACTTCGCGCAGTTGCCAGTCCGTGCAGGATTCAGGCAGCGTGCTGCCATTTTCCCGATGAATGTTCAATGCCTGCTCGAACAGTTGGGCCGGGTCCACGCCGTCGGGCAGCAGGGCAACCACCAGATTGCGCTGCCAGGCATGGCTGTCGGGTTCCAGTCCTGGCTCGCCGAACAGGGGCTGTTCATCCGCTGTGTCGCGGTCGGCATCCTCTACGGACACCGAAAGCGCGCCGGCCTCCAGCAAGGCATCGGACAGGGCCTCGGCCTGCTGTCCGGGACAATCGAAGACCAGTTCACGCATATCGGTTTCCGTAGGGGCTGCCGTACACCTCAATGGCGTTGCGACAGCTTTTCTTCCAGGTAGTGGATGCTGGTGCCACCTTCGACGAAGCGGGCATCGGTCAGCAGCTCGCGGTGCAGCGGGATGTTGGTCTGAATGCCGTCGACAGCCGTTTCCGACAGGGCAATGCGCATCCGGGCCAGGGCCTGGTCGCGGGTATCGCCGTAGGTGATGATCTTGGCGATCATCGAGTCGTAGTTGGGCGGTACGAAATAGCCGTTGAAAATGTGCGAGTCGACGCGCACGCCAGGACCACCGGGCGCATGCCAGTTGGTGATGCGGCCGGGGCAGGGCACGAAACGCTCGGGGTCTTCCGCGTTGACGCGGCACTCGATGGCGTGACCCTTGAATACGATGTCGCGCTGGCGCAGCGTGAACTTTTCGCCGGCGGCGATCAGGATCTGCTGCTGGACCAGATCGATGCCGGTGATCAGCTCGGTGACCGGGTGCTCGACCTGGATGCGGGTGTTCATTTCGATGAAATAGAACTCGCCGTTTTCATACAGGAACTCGAACGTACCGGCACCGCGATACTGGATCTTGCGGCAGGCGTCGGCGCAGCGTTCGCCGATGCGTTCGATCAGCTTGCGCGGGATGCCGGGGGCGGGCGCTTCTTCGATGACCTTCTGGTGGCGACGTTGCATGGAGCAGTCGCGCTCTCCCAGCCAGACGGCGTTGCGCACACCATCGGCCAACACCTGGATCTCGATGTGGCGGGGGTTTTCGAGAAACTTCTCGAGGTAGACCTCGGGATTATTGAACGCCGCGCCGGCTTCCGAGCGGGTCATGGCCACAGCGGTCAGCAGTGCTGCCTCGGTATGGACCACGCGCATGCCGCGTCCGCCGCCGCCGCCGGCAGCCTTGATGATGACCGGATAGCCGACTTCGCGGGCGATGCGCTGGATTTCCTGGGGATCATCGGGCAGGGCCCCCTCGGAACCGGGCACGACAGGCACGCCGGCTTCGATCATGGCGTGCTTGGCGCTGACCTTGTCGCCCATCAGTCGGATCGAGTCAGGGCGTGGGCCGACGAATACAAAGCCGCTTTTCTCTACTCGGTCGGCAAAGTCGGCGTTCTCTGCCAGGAAACCGTATCCGGGATGGATGGCCTCGGCGTCGGTGACTTCAGCCGCCGAAATGATGGCAGGCATATTCAGGTAGCTGGCTGCCGCGGGTGCCGGTCCGATGCAGACCGACTCATCGGCCAGGCGGACATACTTGGCTTCGCGGTCGGCCTCGGAATGCACCACTACGGTCTTGATGCCCAGTTCCCGGCAGGCACGCTGGATGCGCAATGCGATTTCGCCCCGGTTGGCGATCAGGAGTTTCTCGAACATACGCTTGATCAGCCGATGATGAACAGGGGCTGGCCGTACTCAACCGGGCCACCGTTCTCGACCACGACTTCCTTGATGACGCCGGACTTGTCGGCTTCGATTTCGTTGAGCAGCTTCATGGCTTCGATGATGCACAGTACATCGCCTTCCTTGACGGTCTGGCCGACTTCGACGAACGGAGGCGCTTCAGGGTTGGGGGCGCGATAGAACGTGCCGACCATGGGGGCCTTGACGGCATGACCCTGCGGTACGGCTGGCGCTGCCGGTGCTGCTGCGGCTGCAGCCGGTGCCGCCACGACCGTGGTGGCCGGCTGGGCCATCATCACGGGCTGGGCAGATGCTTGGGCAAATTTGACGATACGGACCGTGCCATCACCTTCGGTGATTTCCAGTTCGGCGATGCCGGAATCGGCAACCAGGTCGATCAGGGTTTTCAGTTTTCGAAGATCCATGGAATTTCCTGAAAAATTTACAGTGTGCGGGCGGTTCGGCTGGTTGGAGCCAGGGCGCCCCGGTTTACCCGTGCAGGCAGGCGGACTACGCTCGTTTCAGCGTGGCTGCGTAGCGCAGTGCCGCCATGTAGCCTTCTTCGCCCAGGCCCGCAATGACGCCGACGGCAAGATCGGACAGATACGAGTGATGGCGGAAGGGTTCGCGCCGGTGGACGTTGGACAGGTGGACCTCGATGAATGGGAGTTCCACTGCAGCCAAGGCGTCGCGCAAGGCAATGCTGGTGTGCGTGTAGGCGGCCGCATTGATGATGATGATGTCGGTACCATCGTCGCGGGCGGCCTGTATGCGGTCGATCAGCTCTCCTTCGTGATTGCTCTGAAAGGTCAGGACCTCGACGCCCAGCTCCCGGCCCAGCTCGACCAGCTTGCGGTCGATGTCCGCCAGGGTCGTGCTGCCATAGATTTCAGGCTGGCGACGGCCCAGCATATTCAGGTTGGGGCCGTTCAGGATGAGGGCGCGTTTGGGCATTGAGATCCGAAAACCTGTCGATGAGGGGCGTTTTTACTGCCAAATGACGTCTTTTGTCCAGCAGAAGCGTCAGGAATGCGTCGATTCAGGTGTCATGCCCGATAGTGTAGCAGCCAGATCACTGGGATTGATTTCGCCGATGATGGCACGGTTAAGGCTGCCGTCGGCATTGAGCACCAATGTAAAGGGCAGTCCGCCGGTGGGATTGCCCAGTGTGCGCATCAGGTCCGTGCCGCCGGGGCCGGCCAGCAGGATCGGGTAGGTCACCGGGACTTTTTGCAGAAAGGCCCGGATGTTGTCAGCCGAGTCCACGCCGATGCCGACCATGCGGACACCCGGATGCTGTTGTTGGAGCCGTTCGAGATCCGGCATTTCGCGCACACAGGGCGCACACCAGGTGGCCCAGAAGTTGATGACCATGGGCTGGCCGATCCATTGGCGGATCTGCTGGCCCTGTGCGTCGAGGTTCTGGAATTCGCGCACCGTCAGGGCTCCAAGCGCATCAGGCTTGGGAGCGTCGGGCATCGGGGTGGCTGCGACAGGTGTGTTGACCTGTGTGGCAGGCTGCAGGTAGAAGAACAGCAGTCCGGCTGCTGCGAGAGCGAGCAGTGCCGGGATCAGCAGGCGTTTCATGACGACTGACTCCCTGGGTGCGAACGATGTGCCGTATCCAGCGCATCGATCATGACATGGGGAAAACCATGGCTGCAGCGCTCGACCCGGGCCTGCACGCCGTAGACGGTACGCAGCGTCTCGCTTGAGATCACGTTGGCTGAGGGGCCGTCCGTCAGCAGTTTACCCTGATGAAGCATCAGGGCATGGTCGGTATGGCGCAGGGCGATATTGATATCGTGCAGGACAATGACAGTGATCAAGCCGTGTGCCTGCGTTTCCTGGTGCAACAGATCCATGACGTGAAACTGGTAGTTCAGATCCAGTGCCGACAGGGGTTCATCGAGCAGCAGCACACGCGGCCTGCGGATCAGTGCCTGGGCCAGTCCGACCAACTGTTTCTGACCTCCCGACAACTGATCCAGGTAGGCGGAGGCGAGATGGGCGATGCCCAGGCGCTCCAGCAGCGCTTCTACGGCTTCCAGGTCGGGCCGGTGTGTGGCCTGGGCCTGCGCATGGGCCGCCACCAGGACAGACTCGAACACGCGCAGATGCACCGAGGCAGGCAGGGATTGCGGCAGGTAGACGACATGGCGGGCTCGCTCGGCAAAACCGGCGTGTGTCAGATCCTGCGTACCGAGACGGATGTGACCGGAGACGGTGCGGACCAGGCCTGCCAGTGCCTTGAGCAAGGTGGATTTGCCGCTGCCGTTGGGGCCGAGCAGCGCCGTGACGCGACCGGCCTCGATGGGGCGGGCCGTCAGACCGTCGATGATGCGTCGTCGGCCATAGGCGACGGCAAGTTCATCGATCGACAGGGCTGACATGGGGATTGCAGGCGTGGCTGACCCGACTGCAGGAGTGATTTCGGAGGAAGAAACGGACATGGCGGTTCGATGCTGGATCAGGGCAGCCTGCGTCGCAGCACGACGGCAAGGAAGAACGGGATGCCGACCAGTGCGGTGACAATGCCGACCGGCACGATGGAGCCTTCAACGATATTCTTGGAGGCGACGGAGGCCAGCGACAGGATCAGGGCACCTGTCAGCGCACTGCCCGGCAGGTAGAAGCGATGGTCTTCTCCGAACAGCCTGCGGGCAATGTGTGGTGCAACCAGCCCGATGAAACCGATCGTGCCTACGAATGAGACCGCCAGGGCCGACAGCAGGCTGATGCGTGCCAGCGTGCCCAGGCGAACCCGTCCCAGATCGATGCCGAAGCTGGCTGCGCGGTCTTCGCCCAGGCGCAGCGCGGTCAGCTTCCAGGCATTGCGCAGCGAGAGCGGCAGGATCAGCGCCAGTACCAGCGTCAGGGCTCCGACCTTGGCCCAGGTCGAGCGCGACAGGCTGCCCATGGTCCAGAACACCAGACCTTGCAGCGCCTCTGCGCTGGCGATGTACTGCATCAGCGATACCAGTGCATTGAAGGAAAATACCAGCGCGATGCCGAACAGCACCACGCCGGATGCACTCATGCCGCCCCAGCGGGCCACGGCGTCAAGCAGCAGGGCCGAAATCACGGCAAAGACAAATGCATTGAGCGTGATGAACCATTCGGGCGGCAGTCCGGGGATGCCGATGTTCAGCACGATGGCCAGCGAGGCACCGAAGGCCGCCGCAGAAGACAGCCCCAGCGTGAAGGGGCTGGCCAGCGGGTTGTTCAGGATGGTCTGCATTTCGGCACCGGCCAGACCCAGCGCCATGCCGACGATCACGGCCATCAGCGCGGAAGGCAGGCGGATATCCCAGACAATGACGTGGATGGGATTACCGGCACCGTCACCAGGGTGCAGCAGCGTGTCGAGCAACTGGCCCAGTGGCAGGCCCGTGGCACCCATCGTGAAATCCAGCAGCAATGCACTGATGATTGCCAGCGTCATGCCCAGCAACAGGCCCACGCGGCGGCGGGTCATGCTGCGATATAGAACGGAGGATGGGACTGAATGAGATTCTTTTGCCGGTGCCATGCTGCGGATTATCGCAGAAGTTGCAACCGGTTGTTTGCCGTTTCGGCAGCAGGCGTACCCGGATATTCGCGCACGATGCGCTGCAGCGATGTCTTGGCTGCGGCATAGTCGCCCAGTTCGATCTGGCTGCCGGCAATGACCAGCAGGGCGTCGGGCGCACGCGGGTTGGTCGGCGCACTCTTGAGCATGGCGTCAAGTGACTCGATGGCGGCCTTGTAGTCCTTGAGCGCGTAGTGGCTGCTGCCCAGGTAGAAACGGGCCAGTGGCTCCAACGCACTGCTCGGATAGAGCGCCGTGAAGGCCGTCATGAGTTCTGCTGCTTCCCGGTAGCGACCATTGCGGAAATGGTCGATGGCATCATCGTAGGCTTGTTGTTCCTGCTCGTCGCTGACCCGAGGGGTGCCATCGTCAGGTGCCGCATTGCGGGCGGTTGCTTGAGCTGTTTGCTGATCCAGATGTTCGACCTGGTTGCGCAGGCGCGTGATTTCCTGACTCAGGTTCTCGATCTGATCGGCCAATTGCAGACGTGCGCGCTGGTTCTGTTCTGTCATCTGCTGGATCTGCTGGCGCAGTTCGAGAATGGCGCGACGCGACTCATCGTCGGCGAATGCGTGGGCATGCAAGGGCAGGGTGGCCAGCAGGGCTGCGGCCAGGACGGAACGAGAAAATAGGCGCATACGGATACTCCAGTCATGACAATGCCGGCGAATTGCCAGGGTACATCGACATTCATTTTACAGGGACGCAAGAATGAATGCCGATGTACCCGGGGTCCGCCGGCGACGTGCTGGCGCTGGCCTTGAGGCCAGCGCGTCTTGCGCAGGAATCAGCGCTGATAGTTGAAGTCGGTACGGCGGTTTTCCGCGTAATCGGCTTCCGTGTTGCCCAGCGCCTTGGGCTTTTCCTTGCCGAAGCTGATGGCTTCGACTTGCGCATCGTTCACACCCAGCAGGGTCAGTGTACGGCGCACGGCTTCGGCGCGGCGCTGACCCAGTGCCAGGTTGTATTCCGTTCCGCCACGCGCATCGGTATTGCCTTCCAGACGAACCCGTTGCTGCGGGTTGTTGGTCAGGTAGCGGGCATGCAGTTCGACCATGTCACGATACTCGGGCTCGACGACATAGCTGTCGAAGCCGAAATAGACAGAGCGCTGCTGTGCGAGGGGGCTTTGCGGATTGAACGGATCAAGGATCTGACCCGAGCTGGTGCCGGCACCCGTGCCGCTGCCGGACGTGCCAGAGCCATTGGCGGCCTGGTCATCCAGCGATACCGTGCTGCAAGCTGCCAAAGCAGAAGCCAACACAGTGAGGGAGGCAAGTTTGGCAAGACGAAATTTCATGATGGTTCCTTACTGATGAAGGGTCGAAGGTTTATTGGTTGATGCACAAATTGTCAGTTGTTGGGGAAAGGACCCCAGGTCGGTTCGCGCACTTCGCCGTTCAGGACAGACAGGGTCTGACGAACCCGGCCATCGCTCGATACGGCTGCAAGCACACTGCGCCCACCTAGCGACGCAGCATAAATGATTTGCATGCCATTGGGGGCAAAACTGGGGGAAAGATCATCGCGACCATTCGTCAGCAATGTTTCCTGATTTGTCGCAAGATCCAGCGATGCGATACGGAAATCACCGTTTCGCCGCGCAACGTAGAGCAACGTGTTGCCATCCGGTGAGATGCGTGGCGAGATGTTGTAGTTGCCATTAAACGTCAGTCTCTGGGCGTTGCCGCCGTCCAGGCTGGCGCGATAGATCTGCGGGCTGCCACTGCGGTCGCTGGTGAAGATGATGGAACGGCCATCTGGCGTGAAGACGGGTTCTGTATCAATTCCACCAGATTGGGTTACACGTTGCAGGCCCGAGCCATCGCTGGAGTTGATGGTGTAGATCTGAGACAGACCGTCGCGGGTCAGCACCACGGCCAGGCGACTGCCATCCGGCGACCAGGCCGGGGCGCTGTTGTTGCCCTTGTAGTTGGCGACCGGCACGCGTTGGCCCGTGGACAGGTTGTGTGCATAGACGACTGGTTTGCCCGATTCGAAGCTGACGTAGGCCAGGCGTGTACCGTCAGGCGACCAGGTCGGTGAGATGATCGGTTCGCGCGAGCGCAGTGCGACCTGCGGGTTCTGTCCGTCGGCATCGGCGATCTGCAGCTCGAAGGTGTTGCCCTGCTTGAGTACGTAGGCCAGCCGGGTCGAGAAGACCCCCCGCACGCCTGTGATCTTTTCGTAGATGCGGTCGGCGATCTGGTGGCTGATGCGGCGCAGTTGCTGTGCCGTACCTGAGAAAGCCACGCCGTCGAGCTGGTCCTGCAATATAGTGTCGGCCAGCCGGTAGCGGATGTCGTAGCGGGCATCAGCGCCCAGGTTGATGCTGCCGTAGGCGATGCTGTCGGCACCGCGGTTGCGCCATTCGGCGTAGTCAGGCGGTGTATCGGCAGACAGCGTGGCACCACCGGTGCCGATCAGCCGGAATTGGCCGGTGCGCGTCAGGTCGGCGCGGATCACTTCGGTCATGGCGGTGCCTTCGGCACCGGCACCACCAAAGTCGGCAATGGCGATCGGATATTGCGTGGCACCCGTGCCGGAAATGTCGACGCGCAGTTGTGCCTGCGCCGGGGCCATGCTGGCGAGGCTGAATGCGGCCGCCGCGCCCGCAGCGCGAACCCAGCCTGTCGGGGCGTAACGGACGCCTGTGGTGGCTTTTATCATGATGGTGTGCACTCCGAAAGGTTAGTCGTACATTCTATACACAACGTCAATGGACGAAGGATAACGTCCTGACGGGGGCCGGGGGAACGGCGAGCAGCGGCGGATGCCGGTTTCGACTGCACGGTCGAACACCTGGTTGCCTGACGAACGGGCCAGGGCCAGGTTGGTGACCTGTCCGCTGCCGTCGAGCTGTACCCGGAATTGCGCCACCGGATTGTTGGATCCGGTGCGTGCCGGCGAGGCAAACGATACGCCGGGCTGTATGCAGGCACGAACCTGTCCTGCGTAGCCGGCATCGTTCTGCCCGCCTGCCTGGTTGCGATCGGCCGTGCCACCGGGAATGCCTGCCGCACCCGTGGCATCGGCACGCATGCTGTCGCGCAGTTGCTGCATGCGTGCCTCCTGCTCGCGTCGTGCCGCTTCCTCGCGGGCGCGGCGTTCGGCGGCAGCCTTGTCCTGTGCGGCCTTGCGCTCGGCTGCTGCCTTTTCAGCTGCCGCTTTCTCCGCTGCCGCTTTCTCGGCGGCAGCCTTGTCTGCCGCTGCCTTGCGTTCGGCCTCGGCCTGTTCGCGCTGGCGCTGCTCTTCCTGGCGTTTCTGGCGGTCTTCTTCGGCCTGCTTGCGTTCCTGCTCGATTTTCTCGCGTTCGGCACGTTCTGCCGCCTGACGCTCCTGTTGCAGACGTTGCTGTTCCTGGCGCTCTTGCTCGCGACGCTCCCGTTCGCGACGCTGTTGCTCGGCCTGGCGACGCTCCTCTTCCTGCTTGCGGGCTTCTTCCTTGCGCTTTTCCTCAAGCGCGATCTCGGGATCGGGCTGTGGGTCCGGGCGCACATCGGGTGTTGGCTGTGGTGCCGGCTCGGGTTCGGGCGGAGGTTCGGGGCGCGGTTCGGGCCTGGCTGGTTCGGTCGGCGTCGGCACGGGTTGTTCTGGTTCCGGCACCGGCTCAGGGGCGTTGTCGGGCGAATTGCCGTCGGCCCAGAGTGTGATCTGTACCGGGTTGGGGTCGTTGGGTGTGCTGAGCATCGTGCCCAGCCAGATGACCAGGACCAGCCCGAGGTGCACGCCCAGAGATTGCAGCAGGGCGCGGCGGTTGTCCTCGTGCCGGGGTGGCTCGATATGATCTGACTGGGAGGGGTGGTTATCGCGGGACATGGCTGCAGGAGCCTCCGTGTCAGGGGCGGCGTTGGCCGGGGGCGGGTTCGCTCTTCTGGTCGACCAGCAGGCCGAGCTGGCTGACACCGCTGCGGCGCAGGTCGTCCATGACCTTCATGACAGTTTCATAGGGCACTTTGCCATCGGCGGCGATCACCACTGGCTGTTCAGGCTGCAGTCGTGCCAATACCGTGGCGGTCAACTGGTCGGCTGCCACCTGCTCGGTCGCGCTGCCGGTATCCCGGTCACGGACGGCAAACGCACCTTTTTCATCGATCTGCACTTCGAAGGGCTTGCGCGGAATGCTTTCCGCCTGGCCGACCGTGGGCAGATTGATGAGGCCGGGCGTGACCAGGGGGGCGGTCACCATGAAGATGACCAGCAGTACCAGCATCACGTCGATATAGGGTACGACGTTGATCTCGTTCTTGATGCGCCGCTGGCCGCGGCGGTTGCCCGCACGTATCGAAGACATCAGCGCACCTGGCGTTGCAGAATGTTGAGAAACTCTTCGGAAAAGCTTTCGAAGCGGATCGACAGACGATCGACGGCATGCGTGAATCGATTGTAGGCGACCACGGCAGGAATGGCGGCAAACAGGCCGATGGCGGTGGCAATCAGCGCTTCTGCAATACCGGGTGCAACCGACGCCAGCGAGGCTTGTTGCACGTTGGCCAGGCCGACGAAGGCATGCATGATGCCCCAGACCGTGCCGAGCAGGCCGATGTAGGGACTGACCGAACCGGCCGATGCCAGGAAGTTCAGGCGCGATTCAAGTTCGTCTACTTCGCGTTGGTACGCCGCCGTCATGGCACGGCGGGCACCGTCGAGCGGCGCATGGGGATCGGACGTGGATTTGTTGCGGGCCTTCAGGAATTCGGTCATGCCCGCATCGAAAATGCGTGCCAGCGGACCATGTTCGTCACGCTGGCGACTGATGGATTGCTGGAGCATCGACAGGTCGCCGCCCGACCAGAAATCCTTCTCGAAGCGGCGTGTCTGCGTGTCGGCATCCTTGATGGCGCGATGCTTGCTGAAGATGTAGGTCCATGAAACGACCGATATGGCCACCAGCAACAGCATCACCAGCTGCACAGGCACGCTGGCCTGCAGCACCAGCGAAAGAATCGACATATCGTGTGTGGCTTCCATGATTGGGAGGTATTCCTCGATCGAGAGCGGTTCGTGTAAAAGTGTAGAAACGATGGGCGTAAAAAAATCCGGACCGTCTACGGGAGGGACGGGCGGACGTGCGACGCCAGTGTAGCGCGCAGCGCCTCGGGGATGGGGGCTGGTCGCATGCTGGATGTGTTCACGCAACAGACTTTGATATTGCCTTGCGTCAACAGTTCCCCATTGCGCCAGACCTGCTGAAAAAACGTGACCGAAGCGCGACCCAGTGCCGAAATGTCGCTGCGGATCTCGAGCAGGTCATCCAGGCGGGCCGGCTTGCGGTAATCCATGTCCAGTGCCCTGACCACGAAGATCACCTGCTCGCGCCCGGCGATCTCGTGCTGGTGAAAGTCCAGGGCTCGCAGCCATTCGGTGCGGGCCCGTTCCATGAATTTCAGGTAGTTGGCGTAGAACACGACCCCGCCCGCGTCGGTGTCTTCATAATAGATACGTACGGGGAAGACAAAACCCGAAGCGGTCGTTGCTGCCTGATTCATGAGGGTCGTGTACTCCTTTGGTCAGCCCAGCTCGGCGAGTCGGGCCACAATGACGCCGAGGGCTTCGCTGGTCTGTACCTGCTGGCTCTCGGCCTGTTTGCGTGCCTGCAATTCAATCATATTTTCCTTGAGGCTGCGTTCTCCAACTGTTACACGAAGCGGCACGCCGATCAGTTCCCATTCCGCGAACATCACACCCGGTCGCTGGTCACGATCATCCAGGATCACATCGATGCCCTCGGCCTTGAGTCCTTCGTACAGACGCTCGGCTTCGGCCCGGACGGCTTCGCTCTTGTTCCAGCCGACCGGGCAGATCACCACTTCGAAAGGTGCCAGGGCACGCGGCCAGACAATGCCGCGTTCGTCATGGTTCTGCTCGATGGCCGCGGCGGCGATCCGGCTGATGCCAATGCCGTAGCAGCCCATCTGCAGGGCGGCGGGCTTGCCATTCTCGTCCAGGTAGGTTGCCTTGAGCGCCGACGAGTACTTGTCGCCCAGGAAGAAAACATGGCCCACTTCGATGCCGCGTTGCATCAGCAGGCGTCCGTTGCCGGAAGGGGGCACGTCGCCTTCGACCACATTGCGCAGGTCCGTGACCAGCTCCGGTTCGGGCAGGTCGCGGCCCCAGTTCACGCCGGTGTAGTGGAAGTCGACTTCGTTGGCACCGCAGACGAAATCGTGCATGTTGGCAACCGTGGTATCGACCACCACCTTGACGGGGCGCGTCGTCCCGATCGGCCCCAGATAACCCGGCAGGCAGCCGAAATGCTCGACGATCTCGGATTCGGATGCAAAGCGAAAGCCCTGATCCAGCCCGGGCACCTTGCCTGCCTTGATTTCGTTCAGATCATGATCGCCGCGCAGCAGCAGCAGCCAGATCGTCGGGGCCTTGTCTGCGTGGTCGGTCGCCAGCACCAGCGACTTGACGGTGTGTGCCAGTGGCAGGCTGAGCAGGTCGGCCACGGCCTCGCACTTGGCCGCGCCGGGTGTGGACGTCTTGATCAGCGGTTCGGCAGCTGCGGCACGTTCTGCAATCAGGCACGGTGCGGCAGCCAGCTCGATGTTGGCGGCGTAGTCCGAATCGGGGTCATACACGATCACGTCTTCGCCGGTATCGGCAATCACCTGGAACTCATGGCTGCGCGAGCCGCCGATCGATCCGGTATCGGCAGCCACGGCGCGAAACTCCAGCCCCAGGCGCGAGAAAATGCGCTGATAGGCCGCGTACATGTCATCGTAGCTGGCCTGCGCGGCCTCTGCCGAGCGGTCGAAGGAATAGGCATCCTTCATGGTGAACTCGCGGCCCCGCATCAGGCCGAAGCGAGGCCGGCGTTCGTCGCGGAACTTGGTCTGGATATGGTAGAAATTGAGTGGCAGCTGGCGCCAGCTGTGGATTTCGTTGCGGGCGATATCCGTGATGACCTCTTCGGACGTCGGTTGCAGCACGAAGTCGCGCTGGTGACGATCCTTGATGCGCAACAGTTCAGGGCCGTACTGCTCCCAGCGGCCTGACTCCACCCACAGTTCTGCGGGTTGCACGACAGGCATCAGCAGTTCGATGGCGCCGGCAGCGTTCATCTCCTCGCGCACGATCCTTTCGATACGGCGCAGCACTTTCAGGCCCAGCGGCATATAGGTATAGATCCCGCCCGCCAGACGGCGTATCATGCCGGCCCGCGTCATCAGGCGGTGGCTGGCGACTTCGGCTTCGGAAGGCGCTTCTTTGAGGGTGTTCAGGTGATATTTGGATGCACGCATGAAAGATTGTTGCCAGTGATCGGTTCTGAAAAGACTCTAAAAAGGGTCGGAGGTACGTATAATCAACTTCAATTGTATTGAATTCGCTGGAGGCGGCCATGCTGGATCGTGAAGGCTACCGTCCCAATGTCGGCATTATCCTCGTAAACGGCAAAAATGAGGTCTTCTGGGGCAAACGGATCAGGCAGCATTCCTGGCAGTTTCCCCAAGGCGGGATCAAGCATGGCGAGAGTCCCGTTCAGGCCATGTACCGTGAGCTGCACGAGGAGGTGGGCCTCAGGCCCGAGCATGTCCGCATCCTGGGGCGCACGCGTGACTGGTTGCGCTATAACGTTCCTGAACATTTTATCCGGCGTGATTGCCGGGGGCACTACAAGGGGCAGAAGCAGATCTGGTTTCTGTTGCGGCTGGTCGGCAAGGATACCGATGTGTGCCTGCGGGCCTGCTCGCATCCCGAGTTCGATGCCTGGCGCTGGAGTGACTACTGGGTGCCTCTGGAGTCCGTGATCGAGTTCAAGCGCGAAGTCTATACGCTGGCACTCAACGAACTATCCGGCATCCTGTTTCGTCGCCAGAGCGAGGCTCGCTATCTTCGTCAGCGGGCCCGGCCTCCGGTAACGGCAGTCGTCCAGAGCTGACAGATAGTGAAGTTGGGTAAAAAATTAAGGCAAATTGCCGGGCACCACCGTGTGCCGGACTGTGATGGTTTACGATAACGCCCATGTTGCAAGACCTAGATAAACTCGCCGCCCGTATCGGGCAATTGGTTCAGACGGTGCGTCAGTTGCAGTCCGAGCGCACCGATCTGCATGCCCGCCTGGTGCGGGCCGATACAGAGCGGCAGGCGCTGGAGCGCCGCTGCGCCGAACTTGACGAACAGTTCATGACGTTGAGCGCCAAGGCCGGCGAGCATGCCTCCGAGATGTCCGACCTGCGTACCCAGCTTGAGGCGGGGCAGCAGGATGCCCGTGGGCAGGCAGAGCAACTGCGTGTCCAGCTCGAAACCGAGCGTGTCGCCGCCGAGGCTCGTGAGCAGGCATTGCTGCACCAGATCAAGGGTCAGGAGCAGGATGCCAGTCAGTTGCGTTTTGCGGCGCATCAGGCCCGTGAGCGCGTCGATGCCTTGCTGGCCCGGTTGCCCGGTGGTCAGGTCCAGCAAGGAGGTGCGTGATGGAGCGCGTCGATGTCACGATTCTTGGTCGGGAATATTCCCTCGTATGTGCAGCATCCGAACGTGAGTCTCTCCTGGCTGCTGTAAAGCATGCCGATCGTCTTATGGGCAGTATCCATGCTTCCGGCAAGATTTCCGGCAATGAGCGCATTGCGGTAATGGCTGCCATTGCAATCGCTGGCGAGCTTTTGACCATGAAAGCGCCCGATGGACCCCTGGGCGGCTTGGCGATTGGCGACTTCAAGCGTAGAATTGAAGACATGAACACCATGATCGATGGTGTACTGGATTCATAAGTTTAAGTCCCTGCCGTGTTCGTGACCTGGTCATATATTCTCTGAACCTATGCCATATGGCTAAACGGTTGCAGGATCGGTCGTAGGTGAGATCGTCTCTAGTCAGACGAACCCGAAGCGGCCCTGAAAGCGGCCAACTTGAACCTGAGGGTTCGAGATGCCGACCTAGACGGCACAGGCGGGGCAAATACATGGGGTCTGTCAGCTACAAGCTGGCAGACCCTTTTTTCTTGCCGGTTCGGCACATGACAACCAAAGAGGATATCCATGGCACTCACACGCATTGCAACCTCACGATTCGGCAAGCACGCAGTGCTGGGGGCATTGTTGCTGTCAGGCAGCATGAGCGCTGCCCTTGGCGCGCCCGGCGAGCGACCGCTCGAGCGCCATGACCGGCCCACACGCCTGACCCTGCAGGCAGGTGCGTCGACGGAGGTGCAGCAAGACACCGTCAATATTACGCTGGCTTCTGAAATTGAGGCGGCCAGCGAGGCGGCAGTCAGCGAGCCGTTGACTCAGCGCATGGCGAAAGTCATGGAGGCCGCCAAGCATGCTTCTGACGTCAAGGCGCACACAGGGGGTTACCGGATCTGGCCCAATACGGACCGTGATGGGAAGATCACTGCCTGGCGCGGGCGTGCCGAAGTCAATCTGGAATCAAAGGATTTTGGTGCGGCTTCCAGGCTGGCGGCAGAAGTCAGCGCCGAGATGCCGATTGCCGGCCTCTATTTTTCGCTGTCGGAGCAGGCCCGTACCGAGCAGGAAAAGCAGTTGCTGCGCCAGGCGGCGACAGCATTTCGCGAACGCGCCCAGGAGGCGGCCGAAGCATTTGGCTTTACGGGTTACCAGATCCGCAAGCTCGACCTGGGTGGCAGTGGCATGGCCTACGAGCAATCGCGTGTGCGGATGGGGGCGGCCCCAGCCATGATGTCACTCAAGGCCGACAGTGCGCCGGTGCCGCTTGAAGCTGATACTGTCAGTGTCAGTGTGTCGGTCAATGGCGAGGTTGAGCTGCAGGGCGTCGGGTCCACAGGAAAATAATCACGCCGGCCGCGATCATGGGCAGGGACAGCCACTGTCCCATGCTCAGGTTGGCGGCCAGCAGTCCAAGGAAGTCATCCGGTTCGCGGGCAAACTCCGCCACGAATCGGCACAGCCCGTATCCGATCAGGAACACTGCCGACACCTGGCCGACAGGCCGGGGCTTGCGGGCAAACCACCACAATACGGCAAACAGCAGCAGGCCTTCGAGGGTCATCTGGTAAAGCTGGGAAGGATGGCGGGCAATGCCATCGCCGGCCTGCGGAAACACCATGCCCCAGGGAAGATCTGTGGGGCGGCCCCACAACTCGCCATTGATGAAGTTGCCGAGTCGGCCAGCCGCGAGGCCGAGCGGGATCAGGGGGGCAGTCAGGTCTCCCACTTCCAGCAATGACATTTTCCGGCTGCGTGCAAACAGCAGCAATGCGATGACGACGCCAAGCAGACCACCGTGAAAGGCCATGCCGCCTTCCCATACCTTGAGGATGTCGATGGGATGCGCAAGATAGTATTCAAACTTGTAGAACAGAATATAGCCCAGGCGACCACCAAGAACGACGCCCACCACACAATAGAAAATAAGATCTTCCAGGTCACGCAGCGACAGCCGGCTCAGGCCATGGTTGATACGCCATCGCCCCAGCAGCCAGGCCAGGGAAAAGCCCAGCAGGTACATCAGGCCGTACCAATGGACGGCCAGCGGGCCGATGCTGAAGGCAATGGGGTCGAAGGCAGGATGTTGAAGCATGGGCGGTCGTGATGTAAATGGATAGGGCATCATAACCGGATCGCGATCCGGCGGCAGCCGATGCTTGCCGCTGGCGGGCACTGCCTGTCGGCGAGAGATGGCTGTATCGTAGAGGGCCAGGATAGCTGATGCGAGCTATCGTATGGCTGCTATATATAGAGGAGAGAAAGATCATGAGTCAGCATGACAAGGCCTTGTTCGGTGGCGGCTGCTTCTGGTGCACCGAGGCTGTTTTTTTGCGTGTGCGTGGCGTCACCGCTGTCGTGCCCGGATATGCGGGCGGCTCAACCTCGTCTCCTTCCTATCAGGCCGTGTGTCGGGGGGATGGCGGGCACATCGAAGTCGTGGAGATCGCTTACGACCCTGCGCGGGTGTCCTATGCCGACTTGTTGCGCGTCTTTTTCGCAACCCATGACCCGACCTCGCAAGATCGGCAGGGGGCGGATGCTGGCATCCAGTATCGTTCCGTCGTGTTCTACCAGGATGAGATGCAGCACAGGCAAGTGCAGGAAGTGATCGCCGAACTCGTGAATGAACGGGTCTATGCGAAACCCATCGTGACACAGGTGTTGCCTGCGCCGATATTCTGGCCGGCCGAAGACTATCACCACAATTACTTTGCGCAGCACCCGGAACAGGGGTACTGCAATATGGTGATTGCACCCAAGGTGGCCGCGTTCCGAAAACGTTTTTTCTGCCTTGCTTGACGGTTCCTGATTTTCGGTGCTATAGTCTCGCTCCTTCGCAGTTCAGACGGACCAGACCTTGAGGCAAACGCCCAGGTGGTTGTTGGAAGCGCGGCGGATTTGGCAGGTTTGTTTTGAGGTTTGAAATAAACTTGCCGGATGCGGTACCTGAAGAGTGAAAAGGTGTTATAGTTTCGCTCCTCGAGTTTGAAGGTGATCCGGGAAAACCCGGAAGGGGCTGAGAGATTGGTTCCGGCGGTTGCAAACAACGACTTGCCA
>NZ_JBEFDG010000026.1:0-20994 GCF_040137905.1 Corticimicrobacter sp. | reverse complement strand
TCCAGCAGCACTTTGTTCTCCCACGCCCAGAAATCCAGCGATTTAGACGTAAATTCGGTCCCGTGATCGACGGTGATACTTGCCGGTAAGGGGACCCGCTTGGCGACTCGCTCGAGCACCTGAACCACACTGTCACCGGTCAGCCGAAAACCGGCCTCCAGCACTGGACTCTCACGACTCCAGTTATCCACGACAGTCAACACCCGAAACGCTCGCCCGTCAGCTAATTGGTCATGCACGAAATCCATGCTCCAGCGCTGCCAAACACCTGTTGCCTGAGGGGCAGGCCCCCGATGCAAACTCAACCGCTTATTGCGACGTACGCGCATTCGGGCCTGCAGCCCTTCCAGGCAGTAAAGGCGATGCACTCGTTTGAGATTGACCTGCCAACCCTCTCGACGCAAAAGAATATGAATTCGCTCATAACCAAATCTCGGCCTACTCATCGCGATATCCCGAATTCGCATCCGCAACGCAGACTGATCGCGCGCGCGGCTTTTGCGATACCAACTACCGCTGGAGAACTGGCCTAGCCGACACGCCCTTTGGACGCTTACCTGATACACGTCCAGGATCCATTGAACCACCTCACGGCGGCGTGTCGGCGTCAGACTTTTTCGGATTACATCCTGCAGAATATGCTTGTCCAAAGTCAGGTCGGCCACAACCCGTTTGAGCCTGGCGTTTTCCTCTTCAAGCTGGCGCTGCCGGCAAATCTCGCTGGCAGCAAGGTCGTCGTACTTCTTTTTCCAGTTGTAGAACGTCGCCTCCGATATACCCAATCCGCGACAGACATCCGACACGGGTGCCAGCTTCGGCTTGACGTAGTGCGTACGTCACTTGTGCTTCTGTATAGCGTGATTTCTTCATGGCGTCCTGCTCCCTCTTCAAAAAGAGCCTGAGACAACCTTACTCCAGTTTTGAACTGCCTACGTTTTTTGGGAGAACGTCAATGTCTTGCGGGGCTCTCGGTAGAATTAACTCCTATCGGGATATCTTCGAGAATTAGACCAGAACACAATGCCGTCTTAGAGCTACAAAAAACCTACTATCTAGGGTCGGATCATCGCTGGCTATGGAAGCGTACAAAAACTGGCTGATCAAACGGCTGAAGATATCAACTTGTCTGAACAAATTCGTCGACTTTTCCTACCAGGAGCCGAAAATAATCAAAGTATTTCTTCTTCAGCACAAAAATATTGAAGATCACTTTACTAGTCCAACCATATTGGATCAGGACGACAGACCGCACAGCAACAGCAGGCGATTTCGCATTCCGTCGGCTATCCACACGATCTGTGGATAACTTTGTGGATGGATCGAGCACATGTCGGCGAAAGCATGTCGGTATGCGCACCCCGCACAGCCTGCTCAATACCTGAGCAGGCTGTGCGGGGCATTTCACAAAACGGATACCCGAGGTGTAACATTAGCCTATTTCCCCATCCCGCGCAGCGGCTGCCGCCTGCGCCACGAACCCGTATCCACCATGACCGACATTTCTCTCAAAGAACGCATCAGCTCTGCCGTGAAGGACGCCATGCGCGCCCGCGCCTCCGAACGTCTCGGCACCCTGCGCCTGCTGCAGGCCGCCATCAAACAGAAGGAAGTGGACGAGCGTCGCGAACTGAGTGACGCCGACATCACGGCCATCCTGGAAAAACAGGTCAAGCAACGCCGGGAGTCGGTCGCTGCCTATGAGCAGGCAGGACGCACCGAAACCGCCGCCCAGGAGCGCGCCGAGATCACCGTACTGCAGGAATTCATGCCCCAGGCTGCCAGCCCGGAAGAAGTATCCGCGGCCATCGATGCCGCAATTGCAGCAGCCACGGCCCAGGGCATCAGCGGTGCCCCAGCCATGGGCGTGATCATGGCCGAACTCAAGCAAAAGCTGGCCGGACGTGCCGACATGGGTGCACTATCCAAGGATGTCAAGGCACGCCTCTAAATATCGCCACTGTACGCCCAAAATCCATACGCAGCGTGGATATACTGGCACCACGGCGTACGCAGATGATATACTGGGCGGCAAGATAGTGTGCTCCACCGCATATCTGACTGCATATTGAGTGCAGTCCCGCCTTGCCGGATCCTGCTGCAGGTTCGGCATCAACCTCCCCCCTTTCCCACCGCCGCTGTCCAGTCTGCGGTACCAGGTTACAGCGCCTGGCGCAGGTGCCGACACGTGTGCCCGTTTTGTTTCGAGCCCGTGCCGTGCCCGATGGCCGGAGAATCGTAGCGACGCCTTGCCTCGCTGCCTGGGGATATTCAGAAGGAAAAGCATCATGGCCAAAGAAGAACTCATCGAATTCAACGGTACCGTCGACGAAGTCCTGCCTGATACGCGCTTTCGTGTCACGCTCGACAATGGCGTCAGCGTGTCGGCCTATGCCTCGGGCAAGATGAAGAAACACCGCATCCGCATCCTGGCCGGCGACAAGGTCACGCTCGAAATGTCGCCCTACGATCTCACAAAGGGCCGCATCAGCTTCCGCCACAAGGTTGAGCGCACCGGCGCACCGGCACCACACCACCGGCACGGCAGCCGTCACTGATCGAACAGACTCATCTGGCGGGTCGTTGTGCCGGGCTCCTGAAAACTGCTCATGCCGACCCCGGCCAGCCTGTAGAGCGTTCGGGATGGCTGCTCCACACGCCGCAGCAATTGCTCGATCGCAAGATAGAGCCGCTCTCCAGAATCAGGGGTGCCCGTGAAGCTTTGGCTGCGCGTCAGCACCCGGAAACGAGCCGTCTTGAGTTTGAGAACCACAGTCCGGCCAAGCAACCCCTTGCGTACAACTTGCGACCACAGTTTGTCGCACATCCTCCGCAGCGGCACGCGCAAGGCATCCAGATCAAGATCCCGCTCGAACGTTTCCTCCACCGACACCTGCTGCACCGCCTGAGCGGGCTCCACAGGCCTGAGGTCCAGGCCATGCGCACGATCCAGCAACTTGCCACCGAAACGACCAAAGAGTTTTTCAAGCTCGGCACGCTCGTGTTTTCTCACGTCGCCGGCGGTCTGTATGCCCAGTTCGGACAAACGCTGCCGGGTCACCTTGCCGACCCCCGGAATTTTGCCTACCGGCAACTGCAGCATGAAGGCATCTACATCCCTGGGACGAATGACAAACAACCCGTCAGGCTTGTTCCAGTCCGATGCGATCTTGGCCAGGAATTTGTTGGGGGCCACACCCGCAGAAGCCGTCAGCCCGGTTTCTTCACGGATCTCACGGCGAATAATCTCGGCCACCTCGGTAGCCGAAGCCAGGCCGCGCTTGTTGACGGTCACGTCAAGATAAGCCTCATCCAGCGACAATGGCTCGACCAGATCCGTATGACGGCTGAAGATTGTCCGCACCTGCTGCGATACGGCACGGTAGCGCGCAAAATCAGGAGGCACGAACACCGCCTGCGGGCAAAGTGCCGCGGCACGCAGGGCCGACATGGCAGAGTGCAATCCGAAGCGGCGCGCCTCGTAAGAAGCCGCACAGACCACCGAGCGCGGCCCTTCCCAGGCCACCACGACCGGACGTCCGCGCAGCGATGCATCGTCACGTTGCTCGACCGAAGCATAGAAGGCATCCATATCGACATGAATGACTTTGCGCAGCGCCATGTCAGGGATCATTTTTTTACCCGCAACGATCCGAATGCACGTATGCTTGGCATGGCCCTACCCAGGCATCTCCACCCACACACAGGATGAATGATCATGAAAATCAGCACCCGCAACGTTCTCTCCGGCAAAATCATCTCCATCGTGAGCGGCCCGGTATCCACTGAGGTCACGCTGGAAATTGCCCCAGGCGTAGAGATCGTTTCGTCGATCACGACACACTCGGCCAAGTCCCTTGGCCTCAAGGAAGGTGCCCAGGCCTATGGCCTGATCAAGGCATCGAGCGTCATGATCGGCATCGATGACTGATTGAGTACGGAGGCACGCCTGCGGGCGTGCCTCATCTCAGAGCATCTGCCCCAGAAAGGCCCGCGTGCGCTCATGGGCTGGTGCTGCAAAGAAATCTGCCGAAGCGCGATCTTCCAGGATGGCACCCTGATCCATGAAAGCCACCCGCTGCGCCACCTCGCGGGCAAAGCCCATCTCATGGGTCACCACCAGCATGGTCATCCGCTCATCGGCCAACTGACGCATGGTGCGCAATACCTCGACGGTCAATTCCGGGTCGAGCGCCGATGTCGGTTCATCGAACAGCATGATATCGGGCTCCATCGCCAGAGCCCGGGCAATCGCCACACGCTGTTTCTGCCCGCCCGACAGGCGTGAGGGATAATTGTCCCGCTTGTTGAGCAAGCCCACCTTGCGCAGCAGCTCCTCGGCCTTGGGGATAATCGCCTCGGGTTTCATACCCTTGACCGTGACCGGTGCCTCTATGATGTTCTGCAGCACAGACATATGCGGGAACAGATTGAACGACTGGAACACCATACCCATCTTGCGACAGATCCGGCGTACCTCGGCATCAGGCGCGTAGCGACTGCGACCACTCGCTTCGGCTGAAGCCAGCATCTCGCCCTCGACGACAATGCTGCCCTCGTCGATCGTTTCAAGATGGTTTAGGCAGCGCAGAAAAGTGCTCTTGCCCGAACCCGAAGGACCAATCACGGCCACCACCTCTCCCCGACGCAGCGTCAGGGAGACATCCTGCAGGACACGCACGGCACCGAAACTCTTGCCGACCCCGCGCGCCTCGATCATGATTTCGTTTGCCTCGACGGAGACTGCCGGTATCGCGCTGTGCGCCTCAGTCATCGTACTTTGCATAGTGTTTCTCCAGCCGCTGGAACCCCCAGGTCAGGATCAGCGTCATGATCAGGTAGAACGCCGCCGCCACGATAAAGGGCGTGGTGGTGAAATCCCGCTGGACGATACCGCGTGCGGCACGCAGCAGGTCATTCAGCGCCAGCACATAGATCAGCGAAGTATCCTTGACCAGCGTAATGGTTTCATTGCTCATGGGCGGCAGGATGCGCCGCACCATCTGCGGCAGAACGATACGTCGCATGGTCTGGGAATAATTCATCCCCAGCACCTTGGCGCCCTCGTACTGGCCCCTGTCGATCGACTGTATGCCGGCCCGGAAAATCTCCGCGAAATAGGCGGCGTAATTGAGTGCGAACGCAACCACCGCAGCCGGGAAATCAGGCAGCCGTATACCGATCACCGGCACGAACGGCAAGGCGAAATAGATGAACAGCATCTGCAGCATCAGCGGCGTACCGCGCATCAGCCAGATATATCCATTGACCAAGCCGCTCAGTACGCTGAAACGCGAGATCCGCGCCAATGCCAACACCAGTCCCAATGGAACGGCCAGCACCAGCGTGATGAAAAACAGCTTGAGCGTAACCTGTGCCCCCTGGGCCAGCGGTCCTATAAGTGAAATGACATAGTCCATGCAATGGATTCCTGCTGCACAACCTTGGGATTATGACAGCATTCGAAAAGTCCCACGTTCGATGCCGGCGACAAAAAACAAAACACCGGCGTCCCGAAGGACCGCCGGTGCGCCGGATATCGGGATAGCCGCTGGTGCATCGCACCCGGCGGCCATCCTGTTCATCCCGATTATTACTTGATGATGTCGGCACCGAACCACTGGGTAGCGATTTTACCAGCGCTGCCATCCTGCTTCATGCCATTGAGGGCATCATTGATCTTGGTCAGCAATTCAGTATCGTCCTTGCGCACGCCGACACCATAGTCTTCTGTGCCGAAGTGATCTTCGAGCACGCGAAACTCGTCAGCACGCTTGGCAACATAGTAACGGCCCACGACCTCATCGACGACCACGGCATCCAGGCGCCCCGTGCCCAGGTCCATCAGTGCCGTGATGTTGTCGCCAAACGTCTTCAGATCCTTGAAGCCGGCGGCCACGTCGGCCTCTTTCTTGATGGCGTCGACCGCACTGCTGCCTTCCTGCGCACCGACCGTCTTGCCGGCCAGGTCTGCCTTGCTCTGGATCGGGGAAGCAGCGGCCACGATGATGATCTGGTGGTTTTCCATGTAGGGATCGGTGAAGCCGATATTCTTTTTGCGCTCTTCGGTGATCGTCAGGCCATTCCAGAGTACGTCGACACGCTTGCTGTTGAGCTCGGCCTCCTTGGCGCTCCAGTCAATGGGCTTGAATTCGACCTCGATCCCCAGCCGCTTGGCTGCCTCGCGGGCCATGTCGATATCAAAACCGACCAGCTCATTCTTTTCATCACGGAAACCCATGGGCGGGAAATTGTCATCCAGGCCGACGACAATGCTGGTGGCCACAACAGGTGCGGGAGCAGCGGCCTGCTCCTGGGGCTTGGCTTCCTCACCCTTGCCGCAGGCGGCAAGAGCAACGGCAGCGGACACCATGGCAACAGCAGTCAGTTTATTCATGTTCGATCTCTGAAAAGAAGTGACGCAGTGAAAGGGGGAAAAAGAAATGTTACCACCTACAGTACGACAATGCCGCACGACAAGACTATGCTGATTTCCAAAAAATATATCTCCCTGCTTGCAAAAGCCGAAAGCATTGCTATAATTCAAGGCTTGGCTTTTGTCGCACAGCCCCGGCAACGGGAATCGACCACGCGGTGCATCATGACAAAACCAGGAGCAGGACAGGTGGCAGAGTGGTCGAATGTACCTGACTCGAAATCAGGCGTACGTGCAAGCGTACCGTGGGTTCGAATCCCACCCTGTCCGCCAACCGGACATTCCAAAAAGGCCGCATCACCTGCGGCCTTTTTGGTGCCCACAAGCCCCAGGCAACATGCCCCGTCGGGGCTGCACAGCGGCACATATGGGGCTATTCCTTGACGCAGGGCTACCCGCCAATGTCCTCGCCCCCTCCTCTCATTGCCACACAGCACGATACGCGTGCCCGCAGCCTCAGCTTCGTCAACCGCATCTACCGGATGCGGATCGTCGGCACCGGCCTGTACATGCTGCCGATCGCATCCGTACTCATGGAGCAGGTACAGCCACCCGCCTGGATATGGGCTGCACTCCTCGTCAACGGATTGATCTGGCCACATATTGCCTGGTGGCTGGCACGCCGGGCCGAGCAGCCCTTGCGCCAGGAGTTCGGCAACCTGATCGCCGACACGGCGCTGGCAGGAGCCTGGATTGCCCTGATGCATGTCAGCCTGGTGCCCACCATCATTATCGTCAGCATCCTGAGTGCCGACAGGATTGCAGCAGGCGGTCTGCGCCTTCTCAAGAAAACGCTCATCGCCATCGTGACCGGCTTTGTGCTCACCTGGATATGCCTGGATTATCCATTTCAGCCGGAGAGTTCGCTGCGCACCATTGCCGCCTGCTTTCCCTTCCTGTTTATCTATGGTGTCAGCCTGAGCTACGTCACGCATCAACTGGCTCGCCAAATCGCTCGCCAGAATCGTGAACTCGAACGACTGAGCCGACTGGACCCCGCCCTCGGCCTTCCCAATCGCCGCTATTTCGAGGATCGCGCCCAGCACGCCATGTCCCTGTTCAAGCGTACCGGCCAGCATGCGTCGCTGCTGCTGATCGATGTCGATCATTTCAAGTCCATCAACGACCGCTATGGTCATGCCGTTGGCGATGCCGTGCTGCAGGCCGTGGCACACACCCTGGCCAGCGCCGTGCGCGACATCGACCTCGCCGCCCGTTATGGTGGCGATGAATTTGCCGTCCTGCTGGCCGCAACGGAAGCCAAGGCCGCACTGGAAATCGGCGAGCGCATCCGGCGACAGGTCGAGATGCTGACGTTCGAAGGCAGCCCGGAACTGCATTGCAGTATCAGCATCGGCAGCGCTCAACTGCAACCATCGCACACCATGCTGCGGGACTGGATTGCCGATGCCGACAGTGCCATGTACCGGGCCAAGCAGCATGGAAGAAATCAAGCAATGTCGGTCTGAAGATTTGTGTTTTTAAAAAAGAAGGGATATAATCTTTTTCTTTCGGGGCGTAGCGCAGCCTGGTAGCGCACTTGCATGGGGTGCAAGGGGTCGCGAGTTCGAATCCCGCCGTCCCGACCATAAAAATCAAGGCCTTACGTAGTGATCTACGTAAGGCCTTGTCCATTTCTACCCTGCGTCAAGGTACCAATCCGCCATGCTTGAGCGTCACCCTGATAGCCTGCAGGTTATCGGGCACGACATGGATCAGCCCCCTGCCTGGCACATCTATCTCGGCAATCATGAATAACGTAAGTGCCGTAATGACGGGTGTCGTCAACAGCAGCAGATGACTACCTTGCCGGCCACGCATGTTGTAGCCGATCAAAAAATTTGAGCATATGCCAAACAACAGCAGCATGATCCAGGCCGCATTGGGTATCTGACGCCGCCAACTGGCCATGGTTTTCTGCTGGCTGACATACAGCGCCGTGGAAGCTGCCAGAACCGTACTCACTATGGCATTGGGCTCAGCCCTGGCGATCCGACTGACCAGCAGCCACATGCGCGTCTGCGATTCGATGGCCTGCAGGCGCAACTGGGTACGCAGTGTCTCGTCGCCGGTCTCATAGAACCGGATACGCAATTCCAGATACTCCGTCAGCAGTTGCCCTGCCCGCGCCTGATATTGATCCTCCAGCAAGGTCGTGTGCTGAATGGCATTGCCGATGGCAATGGCCTCGTTTTCTTCTGCCGCGATGCGCGTGTTGTAGCCGCTGATGGCAAACGACAGGATAAATCCGACCAACAAGCCAAATAACGACAGGGAAGCCCCCAGAACGATTTTCAACTCATCTTCGAATGCCTCTGTCCGCCTGTAGTGCCGACTCCAGGTGCGCTTGCCCAGCCACGAGGCTGCGCACAGACTGAACAGAAACACACACAGCGCCAGCCATGAGTCAATGTCCATGAAAAGAAAGTCGACAGGCATATATTTTTTGCTCTAAGGCATCGGCGGATTGATTACTGGCAGAAAAATGCCATGCGCTCTATTTTAGAGATATCCCGTATCACTGACGAGATATTGCAAAGGTTCCGGCCAACACATCGAGCCCGTCACACCGGGACGCTCCGCACACCGCAGACTTCTGGTACAAATCAGGGGCGCGCAGGAACTTCTGCCGCAACTGTTTTCCCCCACGAATTCTCACGCCTTTCCACCTCACAATATCCTATGTGCACACGAATCATCTATCACGGGCTCCAGGGCCTGAATTTCACCGCCCGTTCCATGGATTGGAAATCGGACATGCATACCAACCTGTGGGTACTGCCACGGGGTATTGCGCGCAATGGCAACTGCGGTCCCGACAGTGTTCAATGGACTGCAAAATATGGTAGCGTCGTCGCCACGGGCTATGACGTATCCAGCACAGACGGCGTCAACGAAGCCGGTCTCTCGGTCAACCTGCTGTGGCTGGCTGAATCTCAATACCCTGCGCCCGATTCTTCCAAGCCGCTGCTGACCATCGCCGCCTGGGCACAGTATGTGCTGGATCAGTTTGCCACTGTAGACGAAGCCATCAAGGCTATTTCGAGTGAGCCGTTTTCTCTGGTGTCTGCGAACGTGCCCGGAGAAGAACGATTGACGACCCTGCACATGTCGCTTTCCGACAGCAGCGGCGACAGTGCCATCATCGAATATATCGATGGCAAACCGGTCATCCACCACAGCAGGGATTATCAGGTGATGACCAACTCGCCCACCTACGACGAGCAACTGGCCCTGAACAAATACTGGGAAAGCATCGGGGGCACGATTATGCTACCGGGCACCAATCGGGCTGCCGACCGTTTTGCCCGTGCTCAGTTCTATATCAATGCCGTGGAAAAGCAGGAGGATCCTGATCTGGCCCTGGCCAGCGTACTGAGCGTCATCCGCAACGCTTCCGTGCCCTTCGGTCTGAGCACACCCGACCAGCCCAACATCTCATCGACCCGCTGGCGTACGGTCGTGGATCACAAGCGCCTGCGCTACTACTTCGAGTCAACCACAACCCCGAATGTCTTCTGGGTAGATGTCGGATCCCTGGATTTCTCCCAGGAGACCGGAACCATACGCAAGCTGGAATTGGGTCCCAACCAGCGCAATATCTTTCATGGCGTGGTCAACGACAACTTTGTGGCTGCGCCGGCCTTCACCTTCCTGGGTATTCCAGTCAAAGCCTGACCTCACGCCCAGAAAAAATAAAGGGCTGTCATATATATGACAGCCCAGACAATACTGCGGTCAAATATTGCCGGTTATTGCTTGATTGTTCCCCACGCCTGCACCAGCGCATCATGCAGGGCAATCGTCGGGTTTTCCTTGCAGTGCGTCAGCAGCACGGGCTGAAGCTTGGCAACTCCATCAATATCCAGCACTTCGGCATCCGGCTTGCCAGCGCGATTGAGCGCCTCGGCAAAACCGAGCACCGTCGGCTGTACATCTTCGTTCACAGCCAGATAATCACTGCAGAGCCAGAGCGGCACGGGTTTCTTGGTGTCGGCATGCGCCAGACCACCCAAAGTGGACATACCGAATACAGCCAACATCAGCATCGTTTTTTTCATAGCCAACCTCATGTCAGTTATACCGCAACCACTCCAGAGTCTTCCCGGATTCGTGTGGAGTCGGCACGAACGGGATACAACAATAACGCGGCTATGAAACCATATTTTTTTTCTTTTTACTATCTCTGTTCAGATATTTGCATGATCCTTGATGCTTGATTGCAGGCACAGTCGGCCGCAGCAGGTTTTTTCAAACCCAAAAAGATCAGTTTGAATACCCTGCCTGACAAAGAAGTATCAGCCGATCGCTCGCCCGAGCATTTCCGAAATGCTGGACAGTTCAGCCCTGATGGACTGCAGCTCGGCACCACTCAGGCGCACTGCGGCTTCCAGGTCCCGAGGCTCGTCGCGCCCCTCGCCCAGCCGGTTCCGCGCACCACTGATCGTGAACCCTTCATCGTAGAGCAACGCACGGATGCGACGGATCAGCAGCACCTCATGATGCTGGTAGTAACGACGGTTGCCGCGTCGCTTCATTGGCTTGAGTTGGGTAAACTCCTGCTCCCAATACCGCAGCACATGCGGCTTGACGCCGCACAGCTCGCTCACCTCACCAATGGTGAAGTAGCGCTTTGCTGGAATGGAGGGCAATGCAGAGGTGGATTCCTGGGCAGTCATGGCACTCGACTCGGGAAGATTCTGCATCAGTCTACCTCGATAACCGTTTGCGTGGCGTGTTCGCCGCCCGCATGCTCAACGGCATCCTTGAGCTTCTGGCTGGCATGAAAGGTCACCACGCGACGGGCTTCGATGGGCACCACCTCGCCGGTCTTGGGGTTGCGTCCCGGACGCGGCGGCTTGTTGCGCACCTGGAAATTGCCGAATCCCGACAGCTTGACCTCGTCACCCGTGGCAAGCGTATCGCGAATCTGCTCGAAAAAGACATCGACGATTTCCTTGGCCTCGCGCCGATTGAGGCCAACCTGCTCAAAGAGCTGCTCGGCCAGCTCGGCCTTGGTCAAGGTCCGGGATGCGTCTGTCATTCCATGCTCCTGTTCATACCCGCTGGCGGGCACCATGCTGCCGGACGAGTGCATCGCGCAGCAGCGCCAGGGCCGTTTCGACCCGCGCATCGTCCAAAGTGGCATCAGTGTCCTGCAACCAGAAGCGGAAGGCAAGACTCTTTTCCTTTTTAAACAAAGCCTTGTCATCCCCTTCGACGGCCGTCCCGGCGTCGCGCCAGACATCGAACAACCGCACGTCACGAACAATGGCCAACTCCGGCTGCTGCAGGCGTTCGGCGGCAATGGTATCCAGCATGGACTGCCAGGTCACTGCTTCATCCACCCACAGCGCAAGATCACGTTGAACCACCGGCTGGCGCGACACCTCCCGATAAGAAGGCACATGCGCCTGTACCAGAGCATCAAATGCCACCTCGAACAGCACCGGTGCCGAGGCCAGGTCGAATTGACGCACCCAGCGCGGATGCAACTCCCCCAGCCAGCCGATTACCTCGCCCTTGAACAGAATCTGCGCACTGCGCCCCGGGTGCAGGGCTGGGTGCGGCTGCGCCACGAAGGACAGCGAATCGGCCTGAACACCGAACAGGTCGATCAGATCCTGCTTGATATCGAAGAAATCGACCTTGCGAGCCGTCTCTGCCCATTGTTCGGGCAAGGCCGGCCCCCATGCAGCAGCAGCCAGCCGCAATGGCTGATCGACGCCCTGCACACCCAGCGGACCGTCTTCTGCGGCAGCATTGCGCCGAAATACACGCCCCAGCTCGAACACCCGCACGCGCGGCTGGCGGTGGTTGGCATTGTGGCGAATATTGGCCAGCAGCCCCCCCCACAGGCTGGAACGCATGACCGACATGTGGCTGGCGATCGGATTCAGCAATTCGATGGGTTGCACATTGTCGGTGAGGTCGCGCTCCCAGGCCGCCTCGACAAAACTGTAGTTGACCACTTCCTGGTAATCCAGGTCAGCCATGACCCGACGCAGGGCGTGCGGGCCGTGCTTGGCCTCCGGACGCATGCGCATTTTTGCCCGTGCCAGCGGCGGACGCTCGGGAATGCGTTCGTAGCCGTAAATACGGATCACTTCTTCGACCAAATCTTCTTCGATGTTCAAATCGAAGCGGAAGGACGGCGGCGTGACGCTGAATGTTTCGCCCTCGAGCACGAAAGGCAGCCCCAGGGCCTCGAAAATACCGGCCACCTCATCCTGTGTCACATCAATGCCCAGCAGGCGGCGGCAGCGCGAAAGGCGCATGCCCACTGCTGGCCGTGCCGGCAGGCTGACCTGCTCGTCGGTGATCGGTCCCGCCTGACCACCACAGATATCAACCACAAGACGGGTGATGTAGTCGATATGCTCGGGGATGGATTGGAAATCGACACCGCGCTCGAAGCGGTGCCCCGCTTCGGAACTGAATTTATAACGACGCGAACGGCCAGCGATCGACTCGGGATGCCAGAAGGCCGCCTCGATGTAGATCGATTGCGTCTCCAGCGTGACCGAACTGGCTTCCCCCCCCATGATGCCGGCCAGACTTTCGGGAGTATCCCCAGCCGCCACGATACCGACATCAGGCGCAAGCTCGATGGTCTGACCATTGAGCAATGCCAGCGTTTCACCCTGGCGTGCCCAGCGTACTGCCAGGCCGCCCTGGATCTTGTCCAGATCAAAGATATGCGAAGGCCGACCCAACTCCAGCATGACATAGTTGGAGATATCGACCAGGGCAGAAATCGGCCGCTGACCGGCGCGCTCCAGGCGACGCTTCATCCAGTCAGGTGTCTGCGCATGTGCATTGACGCCACGCACCACACGACCGCCGAAACGACCGCACAGGTCAGGAGCCTGCACGTCGACCGTCAGACGCTCGTCGAGCGTCACCGGCACGGGCTCGAAGGCCAGCGGGGCCAGCGGGGCCTGGGTCAGGGCCGCCACCTCGCGAGCCACGCCCATGATCGACAGGCAATCGGCACGATTCGGCGTCATCTTGAGTTCCAGCACGTGGTCATCAAGATCCAGTGCACGGCGGATGTCCTGGCCAATTTCAGTCTCGACAGGCAACTCGAGCAAGCCGGCACTCTCCTCGGAAAGCGCCAGCTCACGCGCCGAGCACAGCATGCCGGACGACTCGACGCCGCGCATCTTGACCGGACCGATCTTCATGCCACCCGGTAGTTCAGCACCGATACGCGCCAAAGGCACGACCAGGCCGGCGCGTGCATTGGGCGCACCGCAGACGATCTGCAGAAGCTGGCCGGAACCATCATTGACCTGGCAGATCCGCAGCCGGTCTGCATTGGGATGCGGTTCGGCGCTTTCGATGCGAGCCGTTACGACATTGGAAGTGGCCGGTGCCACAGGTTCGACACCTTCGACCTCAAGCCCCGCCATCGTCAGTCGGTGAGCCAGTTCTTCGGTAGAGATCTCGGGATTGACGCGCGTACGCAGCCAGGACTCGGGAAGCAGCATGGTAAGTCAGCCTATGATCGGTTTCAGTCGTTGAACTGCGCCAGGAAGCGCACATCGCCTTCGTAAAAGAGGCGCAAGTCATTGATGCCATAGCGCAGCATGGCCAGCCGCTCCAGGCCTGAACCGAAGGCGAAGCCGATGTAGCGCTCGGGATCCAGGCCAAAATTGCGGATCACGTTCGGATGCACCTGACCTGAACCGGAAATCTCGAGCCAGCGGCCCTTGTTGGGCCCCTCGGTGAACATCATATCGATTTCGGCCGAAGGCTCCGTGAACGGGAAAAACGACGGCCGGAAGCGCACGACAAGATCATCGGTTTCGAAGAAGCAGCGCAGGAAATCGGTATAGACACCCTTGAGATCGGCAAACGAAATATGCTCATCGATCCACAGTCCCTCGACCTGATGAAACATCGGCGAATGCGTGGCATCGCTATCGACGCGATAGGTACGTCCCGGTGCAATGACCTTGATCGGCGGCTTGTTCATGCGTGCATAGCGCACCTGCATCGGGCTGGTATGGGTGCGCAACAACAGCGGCAAGCCGCCGGCATCCTTCATGTCCACATAGAAAGTATCCTGCATCGAACGAGCAGGATGGTTCTCGGGATTGTTCAGCGCCGTGAAATTGGTCCAGTCGTTTTCGATTTCCGGACCATCGGCCACGTCGAAGCCGATCGAGCGGAAAATTTCCTCGACGCGCTCCCAGGTACGCATGACGGGATGGATGCCACCCCGCCCGCGACCGCGGCCCGGCAGGGTCACATCGATCGATTCGCTCGCCAGGCGCTGTTCAAGCTCGGCATCGGCCAGCGCCTGCCGACGTGCATCCAGCAGATCGGAAATGGCCTGTTTGGCCTGATTGATGCGCGCCCCTTCCGACTTCTTCTGCTCGGGATCGAGCTTGCCCAGCCCCTTGAGCAGTTCCGTCAATGCCCCCTGCTTGCCAAGGAACCTGGCCTTGGCATTTTCGAGTGCGGCCACATTGGGGGACGCGGAAAAGTGTTCCTGGGCCTGACGGATCAGGTCATCGAGCTCCACAGTCATAAGTCACGCCTATCAAGCAACTGGAGGAAAAGATGCATTGTACAAATGCAAACGGGGCTTTGCAGCCCCGTTTGCGATCACCGCGAAAAAGCCTGGAATCAGGCAGCCAGAGCGGCTTGAGCCTGCTTGACAATCGCGGCGAAACCAGCCTGGTCACGCACAGCCAGATCGGCCAGGACCTTGCGATCCAGCTCGATCTGGGCCTTCTTGAGGCCGGCGATGAAGGCACTGTAGCTGACGCCATGCTGACGCACAGCGGCGTTGATGCGCGTGATCCACAGTGCGCGGAACGTACGCTTCTTGGCACGACGGTCACGGTAGGCGTATTGGCCTGCCTTCATAACCGCCTGTTTGGCGACGCGGAATACATTACCGCGGCGGCCACGGTAACCCTTGGCGGCGGCGATGACTTTTTTGTGACGGGCGCGGGCGGTTACACCACGTTTGACGCGAGGCATATCAGATCTCCTTTATCAAGCGAAAGGCAGCATGGCCTTGACAGCGCTCACGTCTGCCACGTGCACGGCTGCAGAACCGCGCAGTTGGCGCTTGTTCTTGGTGGTTTTCTTGGTCAGAATGTGGCGCTTGAACGCCTGACCACGCTTGATGGATCCGCTGCCGCGGACCTTAAAGCGCTTGGAAGCGCCTTTTTTGGTCTTCATCTTGGGCATGAAAGTTCCCTGTGGGTTCGAAGTTATGAAGGCAGGCGCCCGAACCACTGCAGTCACGGGTCTTGTTAACCTGATTTCACTTATTGTTTTCCAGCCGCGAGGTTGGAAAGCCCATGATTATATCCTGAGCTGCACAAAAAAGCATCATGCACCTGTCATTCCGATGCGACATGCCACTCCTATGCCCGGCAATTCTCCTGCCGGCACGGGCAATATACAGTCGGGGCCCGGCCTGCCAAACAGGAAACCCTGAAATCCGGTGCAGCCATAACTGGCCAGGCGGGCCCATTGCGCCTGTGTCTCGACTCCTTCGGCCACGACCTGCAAGCCAAGGATTTTGCCCAGCGAGACGATTGTCTGGGCAATCATGGCGTCGACTTCATCCACCTCGATATTGCATACGAAGGAACGATCTATCTTGAGCTGCTCCAGTGGCAGGCGCGCCAGATAGGCCAGTGATGAATAGCCGGTCCCGAAATCATCCAGTGCAATCCCGATGCCATAAGCCTTGATTTGCTGCATTTTTCGAATGATATCGCCAGCATCGCCCACCAGCATGCTTTCGGTCAGTTCAAGCTTGAGGCACCGTGGCGGCGCACCGGTGCGTGCCAATGTCGTCAGCAGATCCTCCACATAATCGGCCTGCCGCAGTTGCCGGACACTGACATTGACCGACATGGTCAAATTGCACCGTTCGGGATCATTTGCCCATTGGGCCAATCGGGCACAGGCCGTCTCCTGCACCCAGCGCCCCATCTGCACGATCAGCCCGCTCTCTTCGGCCAGCCCGATGAACTCGCCCGGCGGTACCATGCCTCGCTGCGGATGCTGCCAGCGCACCAACGCTTCGAAACCGGTTGCACAGCCCTCGCCATCGACCTGCACCTGATAATACAGCCTGAGCTGATCCGCCTCGATAGCCTGATGCAGGTCTGCCAGCAGCGCAGCACGCTCGATGGCAAGCTGCTGCATGGCGGGATCAAAAAAGCAGAGCCGACCACCACCCGCCTGCTTGGCCTGATGCATAGCCATATCCGCATGGGCCAGGAGCATTTCGGCAGAACCCGCCCCCTCATCAAACAGGGCAACACCCATGCTGAACGCACTGTGCACCTCCTCACCCTCGATACGATAGATCTGGCTCAGCCGCCCAAGAATACGCCCGCCAAGATCATGCGCCTGCTGCGCCGCCTCCCGCTTGTCTGCCACCAGCCCCGCCAGCATGATTCCAAAGGTATCTCCCGCCAGTCGGGCCACCACATCGGTTTCCCTCACGCAACTGCGCAGACGCTGCGCCACTTCGCACAGAAGCAGGTCGCCCGCACCATGCCCCCTGGCATCATTGATGCTTTTGAAATCGTCTATATCGATGGAAAACAGTGCGCCACACCCCCCCACTTCACCCGCAGCCTGAAGCGTCCGCGCAAGGCGATCCAGCAGCAAATTGCGATTGGGCAGCTTGGTCAGCGCATCGTAGTAGGAGAGCTGCCGTATCCGCGCTTCGACCCTACGCGTCTCGGACATATCGCGCAACAGGCCGATAAAACGCGGCCCCGCACGATCCGGCAAACGCGATACGGCCAGCATCAACGGGAATTCGCGCCCGCCCTTGCACAGGCCGCGCACCTCGCGGCGACTGCCAATGACACTGCCAATGCCAGCCCGCATGCCGTTGCGCAACTCACCCTGATAGCGCCGCCGATAACGCAATGGCATCAACATGGCAACATCACGCCCCAATATCTCGGCAGGTGCATATCCGAACAGGCGCGATGCAGCACTGTTGAAGGCCAGCACCACGCCATCGCCATCGACACAGACAATGCCATCCACCACATGCTCCAGCACCGCAGCCATGTGACGATCGTGGTCACGCCGCTCACGTCGCAATACGGAGATCAGTCGCGACAGGCGCTGCCGGCGACGTTGCAACCAGAACAGCGCACCGCCCAGAGACAGCGACAATACGAGAAAAACGGTCACGTGAAACAGGCGCGAGAACTGTCGCAACGCATCGAACTCGCCCCGGCTGGCCAGCAGCCATTGCCGTTCATGACTGCGCGCCAGCAGCAACGCCATCACGATCAGCCCAATCCCCAACAGGAGCCATTCTGCACGCTGTCGCCATGCTGCGCCTGTCGTACGCCCCACTCCGGGAAGCCCCACCCACATTTCAATATACTCCCATGGCCGAGCATCATCCGAAATGCGCGCGCCACGCATGCCTTTCCGGCGAACGCACGGAATCGGCCGCACTCCGACCCAGGGTCGGAATCGCGCAATATTGCCACCGGATGACCGACCCAGCTGCTTTATTGCTTAAAAATAACGATTTGAGTTTAGTTGTTGCAGCGCGAGATTAGCACGAACCAAACCAAACTCAAAGTGTGTGGATTGCATTGGACGACTCGGAAATACTCCGAAACATGCCCCCTTCCATCAAACCCAGCGATGCCCAGCAACGCTTTGCCAGCAACATGCGCCGCATCCGCCTGGCCAAGAACCTGACCCAGGAAAAAGTCGCCGAAGCGGCCGACCTGCACGTCAACTACATCAGCTCGGTCGAACGTGCCAAACGCAATATTTCGATCAGAAACATCGAACGTATTGCCATCGCGCTCGACGTTCCGATGAGCGTTCTGCTCATGGATGAGCAAGAGGCACAGCATGCCCCTCCCTCCCCACCGGCATCCAACCCCAGCAAGGGCCCATGATGTTTATCAAGCCTGTGCGCCGGAAAAGCGCCCTACACTGAAGTCATTGCGCTGCACACCAAGGCATCAAAATGGCAAAGAAATTTCCACTCAACCCACAACACCCTGAACGCATATGCTGGGGCTGCGACATGTATTGTCCCGTGGATGCCACAAAATGCGGCAACGGCTCCAACCGCACCCAGCATCCTTCCGAAGTCCTGGGAGAAGACTGGTATCTGGTAGGCGACTGGGATCTGGATATTCCCACCCCCGAGCAGCCTTCCACAACGCCTGACAAATGATATATTGCGAGCCACCGGCGATCTTCGCCAGCAATCAGGACTCGCCGCCATGCCTCAAACTCCACGCACCGCCAGATCGATTTCCTGCCTGCTGCTGGGCTGCCTGGCGACCCTGATCATACTGGGCGGCTGCAGCAGGAACGTACGCTGGTCGCACCCCACGCCATCCAAGGAACTGATCGCCCAGGCACTGACAGACCTGCACGGATACCACGCCTACGGCAGCTACGACGTAGAGGACAACAGCCTGCTGGCTGAACAGGAGGCCCGACGCCTGCTCGCCAATCCTGCCCTGCTGACAGACACTACGCCCGAATTCAAGTTTATCAATGTCAGCGGCAACACCATCGAGATCATCGGCTTCACCAAATTCTTCTGCTCCCCGGACAAAAATCGCATCGACCGGCGCTGCATCTACCACTACAAGGGCGAAGTGACCGGCGCACGCTACAGCCTGCCACACATGGCACCCAACATCGATGCACTGAAGCTCGCCACCCGCCCCCTGCTGCTCGAGGTGCGCCTCATCACCCCCACAGGAGAACAGGTGTCCCATCCGGCCTTCGATGGCACGTTGAGCCTGGAGAACGATCAGAATCAACGCTACAACCAGATCTCCGCATTCGTGCCGCCCGGCAGGGGACGCCCTGGCTACAGCATTTTCTGAGCACCACAAGAATTCGGCGCATTCCACCACATTCTGTCATTTCCCCGGACCCTGCGGCTGCTACCCTGAATACTTCCAGGCACGCAGGAGTCCCATGCCAAGCAACAGCCCTACCTTCCCGCCCGATCTACACCTGCGCAACCTCGACACCGCCAGATGGCTGGCTGCCCTGGCCGTCGTGCTGGTGCACTGCGCAGCACACCCACTGGTGCGCACCACCGACTATGGCACACCCGCCTGGCAGTGGGCCAATCTGTACGATGCAGCCGCACGCTGGTGTGTGCCCATATTCGTCATGATCAGTGGTGCCCTGTTGCTTGACCCTTCCAGACAACGCCCTTTCCGTGAATTCTATCTGCGCCGTGCAGCCCGACTGATACTGCCAATCATATTCTGGAGCCTGTTCTACCTGGGCTGGAGCCGGCTGATGCACCTCTGGCAGGGGGAGCCTCTCGGGCTTGCCGATTGGCTGCGCAAACTCTGGAGTGGCGCGCCCTACTACCACCTCTGGTATCTATACATGATTCCGGGACTGTATTTCTTTGCCCCATTCCTGGCACGCAGCCTGCGCGGCATGAGCCCACGCCAGCAAAGCTTCGCTACCGTCGGCATCCTTGCCCTGGCGATGCTGGACGCTCTCTACTGTCACCTGACCGGCAACACGCAGCGCGGTTTCTTCATGAGCTGGTTTTTGCCCTACCTGGGCTATTTCCTGGCGGGGCGGCTGATATACAACGCACAGTGGCGCATTCCCGCACCGGGTACCCTGCTGGCAGGAGGCATCGCACTGACGGCGCTTGGCACCTGGGCACTTTCTGACTCAACAACCCTCAGGCTCTATTTCTACGATTCCTTCAGCCTGGGGGTCATCCCCATGGCATTGGGGACGTTCCAGCTACTGCTGCGCAACGCCCTGCTGCCACGGCTACCCGCCCTGGCTGGCCTGGCATTCGGCATTTATCTGCTGCACCCGGTATACCTGGACATTCTGCGCACCAGCGGCCTGTATCATCCCGAAAGCGGAACCTACTGGGCGATACCGGCAGTGACGCTGCTTGTATTTGCGCTTTCTGCCATCAGCACATGGGGATTGAGAAATCTACAGGTCGGCAGGCTTGTTACCTGACGCATCGCCGGCATCAAACCAGCCCATGCCGCTCCAGGGCATCACTCCACAGCACCGCCCGATTCTCGTCAAAATAGCCCGACAAGATGGCTATCACAACAGGGGTATCGAGCGCATCGCGCACAATGCCATCAATAAGGTGACGTGATTGCCGCAAACTCATCCTGGATACATCATGTGCAGGATCCGGATAGCAACACCCATACCCATCAAAAGAAATCCTGACCAGATACAAACCCCCTTCCGCAGAAGTATTGAAATCGGCAAAGACCGCACCATCCTGCAGACACAGGCAATATTGACATGGCCTGCTTGGCATCGGCACCTCGCGTTGAATCTTCATACCCCTCCTTACGAGCAATACGGTAGCCCCCAATGACTGGCAGAGCGAGCATTGATTTTGTTACCAGTTCAGAAGATAGGGACGAAAAAAAACCCTTGGTAAACCAAGGGTTTCGTATTCTTTGGCGGAGCGGACGGGACTCGAACCCGCGACCCCCGGCGTGACAGGCCGGTATTCTAACCAACTGAACTACCGCTCCGCAGCGGTATGCCTTTCG
>NZ_JBEFDG010000025.1:0-17122 GCF_040137905.1 Corticimicrobacter sp. | reverse complement strand
AAGCCACCGCATCGGGTGGCTTCAATGTCCTGATTTAACAGGGGAAATTCTGGTGGCGCATCCCTGATTCGAACAGGGGACCTGCGGATTATGATTCCGTCGCTCTAACCGGCTGAGCTAATGCGCCATGTTGATCCGAATGTCTCGTTCAACGAAGAGCGCTACTTTAGCACAAAAAATATTCAGTGTTCAAGTCCAGTTGAATTTTCCCGGACTTTCATGCCATCCGTTCTGGTGCGACTGGGCATCTTGTATGCCATTTCCGCTCCTGTGCGAGACATTCTATTGTGATATCTCAAGCATTCATGCTCGGAAAGTGGATGATTGGATGGCTGCAATGTAGTGATATGGCTATCATCAAGGCTGCGCTATGGTAGCGCCGGAGGCATCATGAAAGTCACGAAAACCAAAAAAGTGAGCGCTGGGAAGTCCAGTGAAGTGCGGTCCAAGCTTCCTGGGGTGCCCTCAATATCGACTGACGAACGGGGGAAGCTGGCAGTTCAAGTCAAGGTATGGGTGCCAAACGGCAAGGGAGAGGCTGAGGAGCTTCAAGTGGAACTGACCAACGGGGATATCGAGAGAATTCTCGATACCCTGGCTCATCCCCATGATGCCGAATCGGCACAAGCGGTTGGAAAGCTCATGCAAGAGAACCTCAGGAGCCTGATCCGCCTGACTGCGCTGGGTTCTGGCACCGCTCTGGCAGACTGAAGAGGGCATACCTGTCATCCTGGGGCGAGGGCATAGGGATATGGTCAGCAGTACTATTGGCTGTTGCTTTCATCCCGCTGCTCGCGCTCCTCGGCAGCCTGCACCAGCTCCTCGGTTACCCGTATTTCTGCGCCGGCAGGAGACATCTGTGCAGCAGCCTCGAAAGGGGCCACGGATGTGGGCGACGGATGGGCCTTGCGTCTCCAGAGAAAGAGCATCGCCATGAATACGTTGACCAATGCGAATGCCCAAAAAAAGCCGGCTTCTCCCCAATGTTTCATGACGGGCGATATGATCAGCGGGCTGATGACGGAGCCGATGGAGTTGATCAGCAGCAACCCCTGGATCACACCGACCAGCTCCCCGGCGACGGCGCGATCGGCCGAGTGGCTGACGGCTACCGGATAGACCGCGAATACCCCGCCACCGAGCAGGAAGAGCAGCACGGCCAGCAGTGTCTGGCGGTCCGGCAGCAGCAGGATCAGGACCGACAGGATGGCACACAGTGCGCTGAGCACGAGCAGGACCGTCTGGCGGTCCCGCTTGTCCGACCAGCGGCCCACCGGGTATTGCAGCACCATGGCACCAAAAATAACGCAGGCCATCAGGTGGCCGACCTGTTCGATATCCATGCCGACACGTTGCAGGTAGACGGGCAACAACGAATAGACGGCAGCGATCGTGATACCCGAGCCAAAACAGCCGATCACGCCGGCGGGTGTCATGCGCAGCAGATGTCGGGGCATCAGGGGTTCAATGTTGCCGGTTTCGGGCAAGGCACGCGGCAGGATCACCATGGGCAGGACCGACAGAGAGCTCAGCATGCCGGCCACGATGAAGGGAGCGGTTTCGCCCCAGGCATTGAGGGCTCCCAGCCCGACCTGACCGAGCATCCCCGAGCCGTACAGTGCGATCATGTAGACCGCCAGCAGCCGTCCACGGGTGATCTTGTCGCCAGTGAGCAGCAACCAGCTTTCTACCACCAGATAGATGCCGATGATGGCCCAGCCATTGAAGAGCCGGAAGACCAGCCAGGCCCAGGGATCGGAAAACATGCCTTGCAGCAGGAAGGTCACCGCCGTCAGCGAGGCGAAGCTGCTGTAGGCACGGATGTGGCCGATGCGGGCGATCAGGCGGTCGCTGAACATGGCCCCCAGGGTGAGGCCGACAAAATACGATGATGACACCAGGCCGATCATGGTGTCAGGGACGCCTGCGGCATCGAGTCGCAGGGAGGTCAGAGAGGAGATGAAGCCATTGCCCAGGGTGATGGTAAACAGGCCAAGCAGGGGACCCAGCAGCAAAACCAGCGTATGCAGGAACGGCACGACAAATCTCTGAGAAATATTTTTTTGCGCTATTAGAGCATGCGCGGCATATGCCTGCCAGAGCAATGCACAGCCATTCCAGAGGTCAGCAGTTCGGAAACAACACCAGTCGAATTGATTCTGTCGACAGGCCGGGTCACACCTGTAGGTTGAGCTGTGGACTCAGGGCTCCCTCAGCCACGTCTGCGACCGGCAGATGAAGACGATGCAGCCGGATACCTCAAGGGTTTGCCCGTCCTCGGCCAGTTTTGCCTTGGCACGGTAGGTCTTGTCCTTGCTCGGGTCGAGGATGGTGCCGGCATTCCAGGCGTTGTCTCCCTCGGGTCTGAGATCCCAGAGAATGGTCATGCCGACGATCGGCTGGTTGTGTCGTTCGCCCTCGCATTTCTCGCAACGCGGATTGGGGCCTTTGTCGGATTGCAGGATCTCGGTCACGCGGCCGTTCAGCGAGCCATCGCTGGCCTGGGTCAGCGTGATGATGGATTTGGGCTGGCCGGTTTCGTCATCTATGGTCTGCCAGCGCCCATCGGGTGAGGCACCGTAGGCTGTGGGAAAGCAGGCGAGCAGCAGGACAGCCAGACCAGCACGTACGGATTTGCAGCGCATCGTGTCTCCTCCTGACAGGGGCCGGTTCTGTATATATATTCGGCAGGGGAATGCCGTGGATGGCCTTGCCGCCTACTGGAGCATATCCGGCAAGAGGTGTAAATGAGGTTAAACCCTCCCGAATCGAGAGCGGGTGGTTCTGGCTTTGGAAAATGAAGGCCGATCAGCCCTGGTGCTGCACCGTCGCTTCCTCGGGCAGAGGAGGGATCGGGAAGACCCGGTCGTAGATCCAGTTGTAGATAAAGGCATAGACCAGGTAGAACACCACGATGGCGGCATCCAGCAGCAAGGCCTCATACAGGCTGATACCCAGATAGAGTGCCATGGGCGGCAGGATCAGGATGATGAGGCCGCCTTCGAACAGCAGGGCATGCAGTACGCGCACCGAGACGGTCGTCTTGACAGCCGTGCCGGTCATGCGCAGCTTGATGCGATCGAACATGAGGTTGTAGACGTAGTTCCACAGCGTGGCAATGATGGCGCTGCCGACGCCGATGACGCCCATCTCGTGGGTGTCCAGACCCAGGAAGGCGGTGCCAAGTGGCAGAAGCAGGCAGATGCCCAGGATCTCGAAGAGCAGGGCGTGGCGGATACGGTCGGAAACACTGCGCATAGTGGCGCCATTGTAGGGCTTTTGATTTATAGTGTCCCTGATTCTGTGGTGTCGATACTGCCTGCTGGTATTCAGAGGTTCCCCAACTGCAAGGAGAAGAAAATGGCTAAAAAGCTGCATCTGTACCCGATTGCTGCAGTGCTGGCCGCCACGGCGCTGGCAGGTTGTGCCGCCCCGGCGCAAAAGCCGGCGGGCGAGGGCGAGCAGGCATTGCGGGCCAAGTTTGTCTGCGAGGGTGGCACTACGCTGGATGTCACCTTCCGCGATGAGAAGGCCTGGGTCACGCTGGCCGATGGCTCGGTGTTCGTCCTGCCGCAGCGGCCGGCTGCCTCCGGCTATTGGTACTCCTCCGGAATGCATGAGTTGCGCGGCAAGGGTGACGAGGCTACCTGGGGCGTGGGCAGGATGGTGCCGTTGAACTGTCGCGCGGAGTGAAGCAGGAAACATGAACAAGGCGTTTGTCAAAGAATCCGATGGCGAGGATGACGACGATGTGCCGGCCTTGCCGGCACTGCCCAAGGGCACGCGCAACTACATGACGCCGGCCGGGCATACCCGGCTGCGCGATGAGTGGACGCAGCTCATGAATGTGGAGCGTCCCTCGGTCGTGCAGATCGTGTCCTGGGCCGCCTCCAATGGCGACCGCTCTGAAAATGGCGATTACCTGTACGGCAAGAAACGCTTGCGGGAGATCGATCGCAGGCTGCGTTTTCTGACCAAGCGTCTGGAAATCGCCGAGGTGGTCGATCCTGCGCTGCAGCCCAATCGCGCCCAGGTTTTTTTCGGGGCTACGGTCGTCTATATGGATCGGGCGGGCGATGAACATACTGTTACCATCGTCGGCATCGACGAGGCCGAACCACTGCAGGGGCGTATCAGTTGGGTGTCGCCGGTCGCGCGGGCACTGACCAAGGCGCGCGAAGGAGAGACCGTGACCTTGCGGACACCGGCAGGCATCGAGGAACTCGAGATACTGGAAGTCCACTATCCGGACTGAGGCGGGCAGGCCTTGGGGTGCCGTTCATATCCGGGGTAGAATTCAGCTTTGCCGACCAACGGCCGTTTTCCTCTCCTTTCTCGCGCCCGCCGACCGTGTCCAATACCCTGCATTTCTACGGCTCTCCAGCCCTGTCTTCCTTCCGCCAATCCCGACTTCTCGCTCAGCTTCAGGCTGCCAGGCTGCCTGTGGCCGATGTCCAGGGCTGGCATGAATACTACGTGTTGCTGGATGCACCGCTCGATGAGGCCGGGCAGGCCCGTCTGCGCGCGCTGCTCGATGATGGCCGCGCCGTGCTTGATCCGGCCTCGACCGGCAAGCATGATCTCACCCTGCGGGTTTTGCCCCGGCTGGGCACGATTTCTCCGTGGGCCAGCAAGGCGTCGGATATCGCCCACAATTGCGGCCTGTCGCAGGTGCGCCGCATCGAACGCGGCATCCGCTATCTGCTGACACCGGCCAAGGGGCTGCTGGGCAGCAAGTCGCTGGATGCGGACATGCTGGCGCAGGCGGCTGCCTGTCTGCATGATCGCATGACCGAAACCGTCGTCGATGCCGCTTTTGCCACCGAATCGCTGTTCGTGTCGCTCGAAGGCAAGCCACTGCAGACGGTGGCGCTGCTGGCGGAAGGTCGCCAGGCACTGGAACGTGCCAATGTCGATCTGGGCCTGGCTCTGTCCGAGGACGAAATCGATTATCTGGCGGAATCCTTCAATACGCTGGGCCGTGATCCTACCGATGTCGAACTGATGATGTTCGCGCAGGCCAACAGCGAGCACTGCCGCCACAAGATTTTCAATGCCGAATGGGTGATCGATGGGCAGGCACAGTCCAATACGCTGTTCGGCATGATTCGTGCGACCCACAAGGCACAGCCACTGGGTACGGTCGTGGCCTATTCGGACAATGCCGCCATCATGGAGGGGGGGGATGCCGTGCGTTTCCATCCGCAGCGCGGTGAGGCCGGCTCGGCTGTGTACGGGGCTCGTCCGGCTACGGTGCATACACTGATGAAGGTCGAAACGCACAATCACCCGACCGCGATTGCCCCATTTCCTGGCGCTGCCACGGGTGCGGGCGGCGAGATCCGCGATGAAGGGGCGACCGGCAAGGGGTCCAAGCCCAAGGCAGGGCTGACCGGCTTCACGGTCTCGAACCTGCGCTTTGACGACGCCATCCAGCCCTGGGAAGAAAATCCTTACGGCCTTCCCGACCGCATCGCTTCGCCGCTGTCGATCATGATCGATGGCCCGCTGGGCGGCGCGGCGTTCAACAATGAATTCGGCCGTACCAATCTGCTGGGTTATTTCCGTACCTTCGAACAGACCGCAGGCGGTGTGCGCTGGGGCTACCACAAACCCATCATGATCGCCGGTGGTCTGGGCAGCATCGATGGTGGCCAGACCCACAAAGACATACTGCCGCCCGGTAGCCTGCTGATCCAGCTCGGCGGCCCTGGCCTGCGCATCGGCATGGGGGGCGGAGCAGCGTCCAGCATGAGCGTGGGCAGCAATACGGCGCAGCTGGATTTCGATTCGGTGCAGCGCGGCAATCCCGAGATCCAGCGACGTGCGCAGGAAGTGATCGATGCCTGCTGGCAGCAGGGCGAGAACAACCCCGTGATCGCCATCCACGATGTCGGGGCGGGTGGCTTGTCCAACGCCTTCCCTGAACTGGTCAACGATGCCGGGCGCGGTGCCATCTTTGATCTGGCCCAGGTACACCTGGAAGAAACCGGGCTGTCGCCGGCCGAGATCTGGAGCAATGAGTCCCAGGAGCGCTATGTGCTGGCGATTCATCCCGATGACCTGCCGCGCTTTCGGGCGATTGCCGAACGCGAGCGCTGTCCGTTCGCGGTGGTCGGGACGGCGACCGAGGCGCGTCAGTTGCGCGTCGAATATGGCATCGGCGAGACGCAGCCAGGGCAACCGCTGCCGGTGGATGTGCCGATCGATGTGATTCTGGGCAAGCCGCCGCGCATGACACGCGACGTACAGCGTCTGCCGGGTGTGGCGGCACCACTGGATCTGGTAGACATTACGCTGGATGATGCGGCCGAGCGCGTGCTGCGTCACCCCACGGTTGCCAACAAGACCTTCCTGATCACGATCGGTGATCGCACGGTGGGTGGCCTTAACAGCCGCGACCAGATGGTTGGCCCGTGGCAGGTGCCGGTGGCTGATTGCGCGGTCACGCTGGCGGATTTCGAAGGCGTGCGTGGCGAGGCCATGGCGATGGGCGAGCGTACGCCGGTGGCCATGCTGGACGCGCCGGCCTCGGGCCGCATGGCCGTGGTCGAGTCGCTGACCAACCTGATCGCCGCGCCGGTGGGGCGCATGGAAGACATCAAACTGTCGGCCAACTGGATGGCCGCCTGCGGCGTGCCGGGCCAGGATGCCGCGCTGTACGATACCGTGTCGGCGGTCAGTGACCTGTGCCAGCAGCTCGGCCTGTCGATTCCGGTGGGCAAGGATTCGTTGTCGATGCGTACGGTCTGGCAGCAGGATGGCGAACAGCGCCAGGTGATTGCGCCTGTTTCGCTGATCGTCACGGCATTTGCGCCCGTGGAGGATGTCCGCAAGACGCTGACGCCGCAGTTGCGTACCGATGTGGGGCCGACGGCGCTGATCCTGGTTGACCTGGGGCATGGCAAGCACCGTATGGGGGCGTCTATCCTGGCGCAGGCCTTTGACCAGGTTGGCGAAACCGTGCCGGACATTGACCATCCCGAAGACGTCCGGGCGTTGTTCGCAGCCATTCGCACGCTGGCTGATGATGGTGTGATCCTGGCTTACCATGACCGTTCCGATGGCGGTCTGTTTGCCACGGTCTGCGAAATGGCCTTTGCCGGCCATACTGGTGTTTCGATCAATCTCGACATGCTGACCATCGATCCGGATACGGCCGATTGGGGGGATTACAAGATCCGTCCCGAGCAGGTCGCTGTACAGCGTGACGAACATACGCTCAAGGCCTTGTTTACCGAAGAGGCCGGCGTCGTGATCCAGGTGCCGGCTGCCGAGCGCGACAGCGTGCTGCAGGTGCTGCGCGGTGCCGGGCTGTCGGTCTGCTCGCATGCCATCGGTGGCCTCAATGGCCACGACGAGGTCGAGTTTTATCGCGACGGACGCAAGGTGTGGGGCCGTCCGCGTGCCGAACTGGGTCGCATCTGGAGCGAAGTCAGCTATCGCATCATGCAGCGCCGTGACAATCCTGCCTGCGCCGAGGCCGAGTGGGATGTCTGGCAGAAGCAGGATGATCCCGGCTTTGCGCCGCGTGTCGAGTTCGATCCCCAGCAGGATATCGCTGCGCCGTTCATTTCAACCGGTCAGCGGCCCAGGGTGGCGATCCTGCGTGAGCAGGGCTGCAACAGCCATGTCGAGATGGCCTGGTCCTTCGACAAGGCCGGTTTCGAGGCCTGGGACGTGCACATGACCGATCTGCTGCAGGGCCGTGTGTCGCTGGAACAGTTCCAGGGGCTGGTGGCCGTGGGCGGGTTCAGTTATGGCGATGTGCTGGGTGCAGGCGAGGGCTGGGCACGCACCATTCGTTTCAATGAGCAGCTTGCCGCGCAGTTCGAGGCCTATTTCGGTCGCCAGGATACCTTTGCACTGGGTGTCTGCAATGGTTGCCAGATGATGGCGGCGCTGGCTCCGATGATTCCGGGGGCCACGCACTGGCCACGCTTTACCCGCAATCAGTCCGAAAAATACGAGGCCCGCCTGTCGATGGTGGAAGTGCAGGCATCGCCGTCGCTGTTCCTGAATGGCATGGCCGGCATGCGGGCTCCGATTGCCGTGGCACATGGCGAGGGCTTTGCCGATTTCTCACAGCAGGGCGATGCGAATGCCGTGCTGGCCGTGGCGCGTTATATCGACAACCAGGGACAGGCCACCGAGGCCTATCCCTTCAATCCCAATGGCAGTCCGGCAGGGCTGGCAGGTGTGACGACGGCCGATGGCCGCTTCACCATCATGATGCCTCACCCCGAACGGGTCACGCGCAACGTGCAGATGTCGTGGGCACCGGCGCGCTGGGGACAGGCCGATGCCGGCGGCGATGCCAGCCCCTGGCTGCGCATGTTCCGCAATGCGCGGGTGGCGCTGGGCTGATGTAGGGCTCACCCACTACGACCGGCGCAGGATATGTGCTGGTCGTAGTGGTGTGATGAGGAGGCTGCGCAGGGGAGCGGCTGCCTCATTTATCCGATGTTGCGCCGCACCAGATCGGGCGTAAAAAAAAGATAAAAAAAATTCGTCGGCAGCGGTTCGTTTGGCATGATGTTGTGCGAAAATGTTCCACTAACATGCTGCTAATTTCTCTTATCGTCCTCCCATTTATCGGTAGTTTGATCGCTGCCCTGTTTCCCGCCAATGCCCGTAATGTCGAGGCCTGGCTGGCAGGGCTGATCTCGCTCGCCGCGCTGATACTGACTATCCTGGCCTATCCCGACGTCACCGACGGCGGTGTCTTGCGGCAGGAGTACGCGTGGCTGCCCGAGCGTGGCATGAACTTCATCTTGCGGATGGACGGCTTTGCCTGGCTGTTCTCGCTGCTGATCACGGGTATCGGACTGTTGGTGGTGGTCTATGCACGCTACTACATGTCGCCGGAAGATCCCGTTCCCCGGTTTTTCTCTTTCTTCCTGGCCTTCATGGGGGCCATGCTGGGTCTGGTGCTGTCCGGCAACCTGATCCAGATTGCGCTGTTCTGGGAACTGACCAGCCTGGTGTCTTTCCTTCTGATCGGTTACTGGCATCACAATCCCAATGCGCGGCGCGGCGCGCGCATGGCACTCACGGTCACTGCCACGGGCGGGCTGTGCCTGTTCGGCGGTCTGCTGATCCTGGGGCACATGGCGGGTAGCTATGATCTTGATGTGGTGCTGTCGCGTGGTGCGGCGATCCGCGAACATGCGCTCTATACCCCGGCACTGATCCTGATCCTGCTGGGCGCACTGACCAAGAGTGCCCAGGTGCCGTTCCAGTTCTGGCTACCACATGCCATGGCGGCACCCACGCCGGTGTCGGCCTATCTGCACTCGGCTACCATGGTCAAGGCGGGTGTGTTCCTGCTGGCCCGTTTCTGGCCGGTGCTGGCCGGAACCGATGAGTGGTTCTGGATCGTCAGCGTGGCTGGGCTGGCAACATTGCTGCTGGGAGCCTATGCGGCCATTTTCCAGCAGGATCTCAAGGGCCTGCTGGCCTATTCCACGATCAGCCACCTGGGCCTGATCACGCTGCTGCTGGGCATGAACAGTACGCTGGCAGCGGTGGCGGCGATTTTCCACATCATGAACCATGCCACCTTCAAGGCATCGCTGTTCATGGCGGCCGGCATCATCGATCACGAGACCGGCACACGCGATATCCGTCGCCTGAGCGGCCTGCGGCATGCAATGCCCTATACCGCCACGCTGGCGATGGTGGCAAGCGCCGCGATGGCAGGGGTGCCATTGCTCAACGGCTTTATTTCCAAGGAAATGTTTTTTGCCGAAACCGTGGTGGTCGGCCATGTCGGCCCCATGAAGGATTTCGTGCTGCCGCTGTGCGCCACGATCGCCAGCATGTTCAGCGTGGCGTATTCGCTGCGCTTCATCCATGGCGTGTTCTTCGGGCCGCTGGCGACCGACCTGCCGCGCCAGCCGCATGAGCCGCCGCGCTGGATGCGTTTCCCGGTCGAATTGCTGGTGTTGCTGTGTCTGGTGGTCGGGATCATTCCGGCGCTGTCGGTGGGCGGCATCCTGCACACGGCCGTGATCGGCGTGCTGGGCAGCGAAACCCCACGGTACACACTGTCGCTCTGGCATGGCTTCAACATGCCGCTGATGATGAGTATCTTTGCCCTGGCGGGCGGGATCGCCGTCTATCTGCTGATGCAGCGTTACCTGCAGCTCGACAGCGGCAAGGGACCCCCATTGCTGCGTGGCCTGGATGGCAAGCGCATTTTCGAATCGGCCATGACGGGGTTGTCGCGCCTCGCCAACTCGGTCGAGGATCTGCTCGGTTCACGCCGTCTGCAACCTCAGCTCACGCTGCTGGTGCTGGCTGCGCTGGCGGCTGCGGCCGTGCCACTGTGGCTGGGGCGGATCACGTTCGGCGAGGTGCGCCATTCGCCAATCGATCCCGTATTTGCCCTGCTGTGGGTGGGTGGAGCGGTCTGCGCCATCGGGGCTGCCTACCAGGCCAAGTATCACCGCCTGGCAGCACTGATCCTGATGGGTGGGGCCGGCCTGATGACCTGCCTGACCTTCATCTGGTTCTCTGCACCCGATCTGGCACTCACGCAATTGACGGTCGAGGTCGTGACCGTCGTACTGATCCTGCTCGGATTGCGCTGGCTGCCCCGGCGCCTGGAGGCACTGCGGCGTCGCAGCGATACCGGCGTGGCGGCACAGGGGCGTCGCGTGCGCGACCTGGCGATTGCGATTGCCGCCGGCCTGGGCATGAGCGCGCTGGCCTATGCAATCCTGAGCCGTCCCTTGCCCGAGACCATGTCGCGTTTCTTCGTCGAGAAGGCGCTGCCGGAAGGCGGCGGCACCAACGTGGTCAATGTGATCCTGGTGGACTTCCGCGGGTTTGATACCTTCGGCGAGATTACCGTGCTGGGTGTGGTGGCGCTGACCATCTACGCCTTGCTGCGCCGTTTCCGGCCCGCACCCGAGAGCATCGACGTACCCGAGCAGCAGCGCAGGCAGCGGGTGTTTGCGGCCGACTGGCCACAGCCCGAGGCCGTGGACAAGGCGACCGGCTATCTCATGGTGCCGGCCATCATCATGCGCATGATGTTCCCGATCATCGCCATGCTGGCCATCTACTTCTTCATGCGCGGGCATAACCTGCCGGGTGGTGGTTTCGTGGCGGGCCTGATCATGTCGGTCGCCATCATCCTGCAATACATGGCGGGTGGTACGGCCTGGGTCGAAAAACGCATGAATCTGCATCCGCAGGCCTGGATCGGATCGGGCCTGCTGCTGGCAGGCTTCACCGGCCTGGGGGCATGGTGGTTCGGTCATCCGTTCCTGACATCGAGTTCGCCGCATCCGGTCCTGCCCTTGCTGGGTGAGGTGCCGCTGCCCAGCGCGTTCCTGTTTGACCTGGGCGTATTCCTGCTGGTGGTGGGTGCCACGACGCTGATCCTGATCGCGCTGGCACACCAGTCGGTACGCGGCCATCGTGTTGCGCCGGCCTTCAAGACGGGCAGGGGGAACTGATGGAAATCGTCATTGCATTGGCTATCGGCGTATTGGCTGGCTCCGGAGTGTGGCTGCTGTTGCGGCCCCGCACGTTCCAGGTGATCGTGGGGCTGTCGCTGATCTCGTACGCGGTCAACCTGTTCATTTTCAGCATGGGGCGTCTGTCTGTCGACAAGGTGCCTGTCATCGAGGCCGGCATCGTGCCGGATCCTGCCCAGATGGCCGATCCGCTGCCACAGGCACTGGTGCTCACGGCCATCGTGATCGGCTTCGCAATGACGGCGCTGTACCTGGTCGTGCTGCTGGCCTCGCGCGGCCTGACCGGCACGGATCACGTCGATGGCAAGGAGTCCGACGTATGACGCCCATGCTGCATCATTTGCTGATCGCGCCGATCGTGCTGCCGCTGGTGGCCGCATCGATCATGCTGCTCATGGGCGAGCGCTGGCGTCGGGTCAAGATCGGCATCAATCTGGCCTCCATTCTGGGGTTGCTGGCACTGACCTGGTATCTGTTGCAACAGCTCGACCAGGGAAATTTCGGCCAGGACGGCACGGCCGTGGCCGTGTATCTGCTGGGCAACTGGCCCTCCTGGCTGGGGATCGTGCTGGCGGTGGATCGCCTGTCGCTGGTCATGGTGCTGCTCAGCAGCGCCCTGGGGTTGGCCGTGCTGGTGTATTCGGTTGCGCGCTGGGACCGGGCCGGAGCCCATTTTCACCCCATGTTGCAATTCCTGTTGATGGGGCTCAACGGGGCCTTCCTGACCGGCGATCTGTTCAATCTATTCGTGTTTTTCGAGCTGCTGCTGGCCGCATCGTACGGACTGATCCTGCATGGTTCGGGCAGTATGCGCATTCGCGCCGGGTTGCATTACATCACGGTCAACCTGGCGGCCTCTTCGCTGTTCCTGATCGGTGTCAGCCTGATGTACAGCGTCACCGGCACGCTCAGCATGGCAGACATGGCCGCCGGCGTCGGCAGCCTGGCCAGCCAGGAGCGCATGCTGTTCGAAGCGGGGGCCGCCGTCCTGGGCGTGGCCTTCCTGGTCAAGGCAGCTGTCTGGCCACTCAATTTCTGGTTGCCGTCGGCCTATGCAGCGGCATGCCCGCCCGTGGCTGCCATGTTCGTCATCATGACCAAGGTCGGGGTGTATTCCATCCTGCGCGTCTGGACGCTGCTGTTCGGCCCCGAGGCGGGCGAGTCGATGCTGTTCGGTGCCGACTGGCTGCTCTATGGCGGCATGGCCACGATCGTCTTCGGGGCCATCGGCATTCTCTCGTCCCAGGATCTGGCACGGATGGCCGGCTTTTCGGTGCTGGTGTCGTCGGGCACCCTGCTCGCTGCCGTCGGCTTTGCGGAAGGGCAGGTGACCGGTGCGGCGCTGTTCTATCTGGTGGTGTCCACGCTGTCGGTGGCGGCCTTCTTCATGCTAATCGAACTGGTCGAACGCGGTCGTACGCCAGCCGCTGCCATGCTGGCGCTGACGCTCGAGGCATTCGGTGCCGCCAACCCCGATCCGGTAGATGGCCCGGAAGTCGAGGTGGTCGGTGTGGCGATTCCCGCGGCGATGGCTTTTCTCGGGTTGAGCTTTGTATTCTGCGCGCTGCTGATGGCGGGCCTGCCGCCGCTGTCTGGTTTCATCGCCAAGTTTGCGCTGTTGTCGGCCGTGCTCAATCCGCTGGGGTTGCAGGAAAACAGCCAGAGCCTGGCAACCGGCGGCACGGCACAATGGATCATGCTGGGATTGCTGATCGCGTCCGGCCTGTTCGTGGTGATCAGCATGACGCGTTCCGGCATCCGGATCTTCTGGGCTCCGCAGGGACGGGTGGTGCCGCGTCTGCGCCTGATGGAAGCAGCGCCGGTGGGCGGGCTGCTGACCGTCTGCATCGTGCTGACGTTCTATTCCGGCCCCGTGATGCGCTATATGGATGATGCGGCCCGTTCGCTGTATGCGCCGCAGGAGTATATCCAGGCCGTCCAGACAGCACCGCTGGTGGTGCGCAGCGAAGGAGGGCAGCCATGACGATTGCCCGACGCTGGGTGCCCATGCCGCTGATGTCGCTGTTCCTGCTGGCGATGTGGCTGCTCATGAACCAGACCGTGGCCTTCGCGCATATCCTGCTGGGCGCTGCGCTGGGGCTGTTCCTGCCATGGATCATGCAGTCGCTGATTCCCGATCGTGCCCGGGTGCGTCGCCCCTGGGTCATCGTACGGCTCTTTTTCCGCGTGCTGATCGATATCGTGAAGTCCAATATCGCCGTGGCCCGCATTGTGCTGGGTGGCAAGGAACGAGCCAGCCATTCCGGTTTCATGTATATCCCGCTGGAACTCAAGGACCCCTATGGCCTGGCGGTGCTGTCGTGCATCATCACCTCGACGCCCGGCACCGTATGGGTTGAATACGACCAGGAGAACAGTCGCCTGCTGATCCACGTGCTCGACCTGCAGGACGAGTCCGTCTGGCTGGACAGCATCAAGGGCCGCTATGAGTCGCTGCTCAGGGAGATATTCGAGTCATGATCGTGCTCTATTACGCACTGGTGGCCGCTCAGTGCCTGCTGGCGCTGGGTGTGCTGTTTTCCGTATACCGGCTGGTCAAGGGGCCGAGTGCGCCTGACCGGGTACTGGCGACCGATGCGCTCTATATCAACGGCATGCTGTTGCTGCTGACCTTTGGCATGCTGCACGGTACCGTCGTCTATTTCGAGGCGGCACTGATCGTGGCCGGACTGGGCTTCGTCGGCACCACGGCGCTGGCCAAGTTCCTGCTGCGCGGGGAGGTAATCGAATGAACCAGATGGCCCAGGTGCCCGAATGGGTGGCCTATATCGTGGCGGCACTGGTGCTGGCGGGCGCGCTGCTGGCCTGCATCGGTTCGTTCGGCATGGTGCGCCTGCGCAATTTCTACCAGCGTGTGCATGCGCCAACCATGGGTGCCACGCTGGGGGCTGGCTGTTTGCTGGTGGCCTCGATGTTGTATTTTTCGGTGGCGCAGACCCGGCCGGTGATCCATGAATTGCTGATCACGTTCTTTGCCGTGACGACCACGGCGGTGACCTTTCTGCTGCTGGTGCGCTCTGCGCTGTATCGTGACCGGGTGGCCGGGCGTGACCGGATTCCGGGGGCCAATGATACCAATGCCGTGACCGGCAAAGAGGAAGACTGAGCATCAGGGCAACGGCTCATGTGGTACCCCGGGCTGGGGTGATTAGCGTATAATCGTGCTTTGCGCCCGGAGTCATTCATGCGTCTCATCAAAAAAGCACTCACATTCGACGATGTGTTGCTGGTGCCTGCCTTTTCCAACGTCCTGCCCCGCGACACTTCTCTCGCCACCCGCCTGACCCGCGACATCACCCTCAACATTCCGCTCGTGTCCGCCGCCATGGATACCGTGACGGAGTCGCGCCTGGCCATCGCCATGGCGCAGGAAGGCGGGATCGGCATTATCCACAAGAATCTCTCGCCCGAGCAGCAGGCGCACGAGGTATCCCGCGTCAAGCGTCATGAGTTCGGTATCGTTATCGATCCGATCACGGTCACGCCCGACATGAAGGTGCGCGATGCCATCGAACTGCAGCGCCAGCACGGCATTTCCGGCCTGCCGGTGGTGCAGGGCGGCAAGGTAGTCGGCATCGTCACCAACCGCGATCTGCGCTTCGAGGATCGGCTGGACCTGCCGCTCAGCCAGATCATGACGCCGCAGGAGCGTCTGGTCACCATGACCGAAGACGCCACGCTGGATCAGGCCCAGACGCTGATGCACAAGCATCGCCTGGAGCGAGTCCTGATCGTCAATGACAGCTTCGAGCTGCGTGGCCTGGCCACCGTCAAGGACATCGTCAAGAACACTGCCCATCCCTTTGCCTGCAAGGACAGCAAGGGCCAGTTGCGCGTCGGCGCAGCCGTAGGCGTGGGTGCCGGCACCGAAGAGCGCGTCGAGCGTCTGGTGGCTGCCGGTGTGGACGTGATCGTGGTGGATACCGCGCACGGCCATTCGTCCGGCGTGATCGAGCGCGTGCGCTGGGTCAAGCAGAACTATCCCAATGTGCAGGTGATCGGCGGCAACATCGCCACTGGTGCCGCCGCGCGCGCCCTGGCAGAAGCCGGTGCCGATGGGGTCAAGGTCGGGATCGGCCCTGGCTCGATCTGCACCACCCGTATCGTGGCCGGTGTGGGCGTGCCCCAGATCACCGCCATCAGCGATGTGGCCGAGGCCCTTGAGGGCACGGGCGTGCCGCTGATCGCCGATGGCGGCGTGCGCTTCTCGGGCGATATCGCCAAGGCACTGGCAGCAGGTGCATCGACCGTCATGATGGGCGGCATGTTTGCCGGTACCGAAGAGGCACCGGGCGAAATCGTGCTGTTCCAGGGCCGCTCCTACAAGTCGTATCGCGGCATGGGCAGCCTCGGTGCCATGTCCGATGGTTCTGCCGATCGCTACTTCCAGGATCCGTCAAACAACGCTGACAAGCTGGTGCCCGAGGGCATCGAAGGCCGCGTACCCTACAAGGGCAGCGTGCTGGCCATCATTTTCCAACTGGTGGGTGGTGTGCGTGCCTCCATGGGTTACTGCGGCTGCGCCAGCATCGAACAGATGCGGACCCAGGCCGAGTTCGTCCAGATCACGGCGGCGGGCGTGCGCGAATCGCACGTGCATGACGTGCAGATCACCAAAGAAGCGCCCAACTACCGCGCCGACTGATTACAAGCCGACGGAAACCATTCGACATGCAAGACAGCATTCTCATTCTGGACTACGGTTCGCAGGTCACGCAACTGATCGCGCGCCGCGTGCGCGAAGCGGGCGTCTACTGCGAGATCCACGCAGGTGATGTCAGCGAAGACTTCATCAGCCAGCAGGTCGCTGCCGGCATCAAGGGCATCATCCTGTCGGGCAGCCATGCTTCGGCCTACGATGAGCACGCGCTCAAGGCACCGCCCATCGTGTTCGAGGCCGGCCTGCCGGTACTGGGCATTTGCTATGGGATGCAGGCCATGGCGCAGCATTTTGGCGGCAAGGTCAGCTTTTCCGATCACCGCGAGTTCGGCTATGCCGAAGTACGCGCCCACGGCCATACCCGGCTGCTGGATGGCATCCAGGACTTTGCCACGGCCGACGGCCACGGCATGCTCAAGGTCTGGATGAGCCACGGCGACAAGGTTACCGAGCTGCCTGCCGGCTTCAAGCTGATGGCTTCCACGCCATCGTGCCCCATCGCCGGCATGGCCGACGAAGCGCGCGGTTTCTACGCGGTGCAGTTCCACCCTGAGGTCACGCATACCGTGCAGGGCCCGGCCATGTTGAGCCGTTTTGTGCATGAGATCTGCGGTTGCGCCAGCGACTGGAACATGCCCGACTACGTCGAGACAGCCATTGCCCGTATCCGTGAGCAGGTCGGCGACGAAGAAGTGTTGCTGGGCCTGTCCGGCGGCGTCGATTCGTCGGTGGCTGCAGCCCTGATCCACCGCGCCATCGGCGACCAGTTGACTTGCGTTTTCGTCGATCACGGTCTGCTGCGCCTGAACGAGGCCGAACAGGTGATGCAGACTTTCGTGCAAAACCTGGGCGTGCGCGTGATCCACGTGGACGCGACCGAGCAGTTCATGGGCAAGCTGGCCGGCGTGAGCGATCCCGAAGCCAAGCGCAAGATCATCGGCAAGGAATTTGT